>DATCIJ010000042.1:0-11788 GCA_036507855.1 Gemmatimonadaceae bacterium
CATCCTGTTTCATCTCTCGATCACCATCGCGAACCCCAACCCACCCGCCGCACAGACCGTCATGAGCCCGAACTGACCGCCGCGACGCGCGAGTTCGTTTGCCAGCGTCATCGTGATCCGCGCCCCGGTGGCCCCGAACGGATGTCCGATCGCGATGCTCCCGCCCATCACGTTGAGCCGGGCGCGATCGACCTCACCGACCGGCTGACGCACGCCGGCGCGAGCCGCCCATTCATCGGAATCCAGTCCGCGCAGGTTCGACAACACCTGTGACGCAAAGGCCTCGTGCATCTCCACAAGGTCGATGTCCTGAAGTGTCAGGCCGGCGCGGACGAGCGCGACCGGTGCGGCCAGCACTGGTGCCATCAACAGTTGCTCGCCCGGGTCCAGCGCGGCGTAGGCATACGACCTGATGAACGCCATCGGCGTCATCCCCATCGCCAGCGCCTTCTCCTCGCTCATCAGCAGTACCGCGGCGCCGCCATCAGTGAGCGGCGAGGAGTTGCCGGCGGTCACGCTTCCGTATCGCCGATCGAAGACCGGCTTGAGTTCACGAAGTCGCTCGATCGTCGAGTCCTCGCGAATGCCGTTGTCCGCGGCCAGCGGTTCGAATTTCGGTGGCGGCCAGACCGGCATGATCTCCGCCGTGAGACGTCCGTCGGCGGTGCCGGCGTGGGCGAGCCTGTGCGAGCGAAGCGCGAACTGATCCTGATCCTCACGCGCGATGTGGTTGATCTTCGCCATCTTCTCGGCCGATTCACCCATCGTCTCGCCGGTGGTAGGCTCGGCGATGGCGGGCGTGATCGGCACGAGGTCGCGCGGCCGGATGCGTGAGAGAGCCTGCACCCGCCCACCGAGGGTCCTGGCGCGTGACGCGGCAACGAGCGCATCCGAGAAGCCACGAGAGTGCAGGATGGGGACGTTGGACAGCGATTCAGCGCCGCCGGCAATGGCGCAGTCCGCGTGCCCGAGGAGGATCTGATCGGCGGCATCGGTGATGGCCTGGTTGGCCGACGCGCAGGCGCGGGAAACGCTCCACGACTGCACCCCCTTGGGGAGGTGCGGGATCAGCGAGACCTCACGCGCAATGTTGGGCGCGAGCACGGAGGGCACGACCGTGCCGAAGACGAGAAGATCGATGTCGTGACCGTCGATGCCGGTGCGCTGGATCAGCTCCGCCACGCACAGTCGGCCGAGTTCTATCGCCGACAGGGACTTGAGAGCCGTGCCTGCACGCGCGAATGGAGTGCGAATGCCGGCGACGATGGCGACCCGTCGTCCGTTGACCGCCAAGCCGCTCGGGTGGGACATGGGAGAAACTTAAGGGCAGAGGGCAGAGGGTATGAGATTCAACCTCTCTGCCCTATGCCCACTGCCCTCTGTCCTGACAACCGGGCGCAACACCGCCGGCCGGCTTCATCCTCCACCTCGCCTTCCCAGTACTCGACGACGGTCAATGGGCGTGCCAATGCCCGCAGCTCCCCGGGTTGCAGCACATACGCCAGTGACTGCGGTCCCCGGGCAAGACCGCGCCGCACCAGCTCGAGGTGCGCCGTCGTGTACGTCTCGTAGACCAGGTAGCCGCCGGGCGCGAGCAGCGCGATGAGGTCCGGGAAGATCGCCCGGTCGAGGAAATTGGCGACCATCACGATGCCGAAGCGTCCCGGGCGCAGCGGGAGCATGGATGCCTCGGCGACGACGCCATCAAGTGCCGGTCCGGCTCTTTCCTTCGCGGCCGCGACCGCCTGCAGGACAATGTCGACCAGCACCACATGGCGGCCGGCTTGCGCCACCGGAACGGCGTGCCGTCCCGTGCCGCCGGCCACGTCGGCGACGGGCAGGTCGTTAGGCAGTCCTGCCACCACCTGCACCAGCCAGGATGAAGGCGGCCTGTCCGCGCGGCTTCCCGACGCGTAAAGTTCCTCCCACTTCTCACGGTCCTCACGGTACTTCGCGCCACGCGACGTCATGCTCGAACTTCACCATCCGATCCACGCCGTGGGAAGGGTTGGCGCGCCGGTGTTTCATGGCTGAGGGCACGGGATGGCGGGAGGTCGTCCGTAGGCGCTTTCGCGTCGAGACGTTTGACGTCGCCATCGTCGGCGGCGGGATCACCGGCGCCGGAATCGCGCGCGACGCCTCCCTGCGAGGACTCCGGGTCGCGCTGCTCGAGGCGCACGACTTCGCCAGCGGCACGTCGAGCCGTTCCTCACGCCTGGTGCACGGCGGCGTGCGCTACCTCGAGCACGGCCACCTGCACCTCGTCTTCGAGTCGAGCCGCGAGCGCCGGATCCTGCTCCGCATCGCGCCGCACCTCGTGCGACCCCTGGCGTTCACGTGGCCGGTCTACCGAGGCGCCCGTGTCTCGCGCATGCGACTCGCGCTCGGGCTTGGTCTCTACGACGCGCTTTCGATGTTCCGGAATGTGGCCCGCCACGAGCGCTTGTCCCGCCGCGAAGTTCTTGAACGCGAGCCGCAACTCCGGCCGGATGACCTGGTCGGCGGCGCCCGGTACTACGACGCGGCCACCGACGATTCGCGCCTGACGCTGGCCAATGTGGTGTCGGCCGTCGAGGCGGGTGCCGCGGTGCTGAACCACGCGCCGGTGAGTGGATTCGAGATGGCTGGAGGTCGCGCGCAGGGCCTGCGCGCGCGCGACGCGATCGGTGGAGACGAGTTCACCGTGCGCGCTTCGACAATAGTGAACGCCACTGGACCCTGGTCCGACGACGTCCGCGCCCTCGAGGCCCCCACCGATCGACGGTCGGTCGCCGGGTCGCGCGGGGCTCACATCGCGGTGCCGCGGGTCCGCATCGGGAACCGGGACGCGATCACGATGCTGCACCCCGCTGACGGTCGTGTGCTCTTCACTCTCCCCGCCGGCGACCAGGCGATCATCGGAACCACCGAGACACCGACGGCCCCGGGTGATCGGGAGTCGCAGGCGAGTGGCGAGGACGTTGCCTACCTGTTGTCCGGCGCCAATGCGTCCTTCCCCAACGCCGCGCTCACCGCGGCGGACGTCGTGTCCGCATGGTCAGGAATTCGTCCTCTCGCCCAGCAGCTCGCGACCGGTGACGTGGGCTCCGCCTCGCGCGAACACACCATCGCGCGTGGACCGCGAGGCGTCCTCCACGTGACCGGCGGGAAACTCACCACCTACCGTGAGATGGCCTCCCAGGTGGTCGACATGTTCGCCGGACCCGAGGCCGCGAAGGAACGAACAGCGATCGTGGCGCTCCCCGGCGGCGACCAGCCGCTGGAGAACGCACGACGCGACGCGATGGAGGTCGACGACGCGGCGGTTCGTGAGCGACTGGTCCTGTCGTATGGCTCACGGTGGCGGAGCGTCTGGGCGCTCGGGGCAGAGGCGCCAGCACTGCGCGAACGACTGTCACCGGCGCACACCGTCATCGCCGCCGAAATGGTGCACGGGGTCACGAGGGAGATGGCG
Source organism: Gemmatimonadaceae bacterium (assembly GCA_036507855.1). Taxonomy (GTDB): domain Bacteria; phylum Gemmatimonadota; class Gemmatimonadetes; order Gemmatimonadales; family Gemmatimonadaceae; genus JABWBJ01. The sequence continues at coordinate 3,455 of DATCIJ010000042.1, forward strand.
ATGACGTTAGGCGACCTGCTCATCCGGCGGACGCACCTGGCGTTCGAGTCGCCGGACCAGGCCCGGTCGGTGGCACCCAAGGTGGCAGAACTCGTCACCCCACTCCTGGGCTGGACCAACCGTGATCGCGACGGCGCGTTGAGACATTACGACGAGGAGGTCAGGCGGACCTTCAGCGTTACCGATACCTGATACCTGCCGAACTGCCGCCCTCCCTCGAGCCTCGAGCCTCGAGCTTCAACCCTCCTCATGTATCGTTCGCAGTTCGAGGATCTGCAGCCTGCGGGTCCGAGCTGGCAGTTTCAGGAGCACACGGTCGCCCACTGCCTTCCCGATGAGCGCGCGTCCGATCGGCGACGACATCGTCACGTGACCCTCGTCGAAGTTCTCCGAGTCACCAAAGACGAGGTGATACGTCTCCTGGACGCTGGTCTCCTGGCACACCACCACGACCCACGATCCAAGCCCGACCTTGTCGACCGGGATCTGGTTCATGTCGATCTGCGAAAGCTTCGACAGCCGCATCCGGAGCTGTCCCAGGCGCGCCTGGACGAACTGCTGGCGTTCGAGCGCGGCCTTGTACTCGCTGTTCTCGCGCAGATCGCCCAGCTCGACCGCTTTGCGGATCTCATTGGGCAGCACGACGTTCAGCTCATGGCTGAGCCGCTCAACCTCGTCGCCGAGCTTCCGCTTGAGTTCCTCTATCATTGGCCGTTGGGGGAAAAGCGGAGCGCCCGACCCCGCGAGGCCGGGCGCTGCACCGGGGAACGTTAGCAGGGACTGGCGGCCTTTTCAATCGTGAGCAGGGGATCCCGGTGGCGCTGGGCGACCCGTCGGCGATGGCGGCGAACTGGTCACCACTTTCTCAGCCATCGTTTCTCGAACAGCACTTTCCCCCAGTGCCATCTTCGACTCGGAGGGTACAGCTTCACGTCGGGTACGGGCTCGCCGTAGAAGTTGCCGGCGCCCAGTCCGGCACGACCGTCACCGGTTTCGAGGAAGCACTTACCCTCTCCATCAAACGCGCGGCGCGTGCCCTGCCCCGTCCATGCGTTTGCGATGTTCGCAGCGACCACTTCTGCCTCGGCATGCGCGAACACGCCAGCCTTCGGCAACGGTTTGCCCATGGAAAGTGGCACCGTTGTCACGTCACCGATGGCGAAGACGCCTTTGAAGCGTGTCTCGAACGTTGAGCGGTCAACGGGGACCCAACCCGACTCGTCGACGAGCCCCGAGGCGCGCACGGCAGCCGGCGCGCGATGAACAGGCACGTACACGAGGAGGTCGAACTCCGCCGTGACGCCGTTCGCGAAGACGAGGCGACGCGCCGCGGGATCGACCGTGGTTACCTGGTGCGAGGGGTGGTAAGCAATGCTCTTGGATTCCACCAGCTGCCGCACAGCGGCTGACATCGTCGGCCCAGTTACACCCATGGGTCCGGGCTCGGCCGCGAAGATGTCGAGCGACACCTGCTGCCGGATGTCTCGGCGACGCAGCGCGGCGTCGATGAGCATGGCCGCCTCGTAAGGCGCTGCAGGGCACTTGTACGCCGGTGTCGCCGTGAGGACCACGATGCGACCAGAGCGGAACGAAGCCAGGGCATCGCGAAAGGCTGTCGCGCCTTCCAGCGTGTACAGGTTATGTCCAGCGCCGGCAAGGCCGGGTATCGAGTCACTCGCCAGGTCGGCACCGAGTGAAACGATCACTGCATCGCCAGTGAGGTCGCGCTCTCCGGCGCGGACCGTGCGCGTCACGGGATCGATCTCCGTGACCTCAGCCGTAACCACTTCTATTCCCCTTCGGAGGAGTCGGTGCAACGGTCGCTGTATGCGCCCTGGTTCACGATCGCCGACCGCGAGCCAGAGCAGGGACGGCTGGAACAGGTGGTTGCGCTGACGCTCGACCAGCACGACGCGGTACTTCTTGTCGGCGAGGAGCTTTCGCAGCCTGTTGGCGGCGATCAGGCCACCAACTCCACCACCCAGAACAAGGGCGGTTCTTTCTTGTGTCATCGTTGCGTTCATGTGACCGCCATCAGAAAGTCAGAACCTTCTCAGCCCAGGCCGTCCATTCGGCCAGTTCTGCCATGGTGCTGCGCTTCGTGCCGTCGAGGAGTTCGTCGGCGCCGATCCCCCGAGCGTCCATGCAGGTTCCGCAGACGCCGACCGACACCTGGCTGAGCGTGCACGACTGCAGCATGCGGTTGATGTTGTAGTAGCCCTGCGGCACGGTCTGCCCGGATTTCGCGCACGCGGCCGCGTCACCCATCAGAAAGAGACGGATCTCGTCGCCGCCCTGCTTCGCGAGTGCGCCGGCGAGTCTGAGGGCGTTGTAACTGCGCTCGTCGCCATAGGGTGGATCGTTCAGGATGAACAGCGTCTTCACGACTGACCTCGTCGCACTGAAGCGACACGAAGGATTATGGGCGCCCGAGTGCTTTTCGCCGGAGCGCGTGCGGCGCATTGCATGAGTGTGCGGTCCTTCGCGCAGGCGCCGTCGGGGCTTCCGCAGGTTGATGTCAGCGACATCCTGACGTCGTCCGCGAAGCTCGCAATGCCGTCAGCGCGTGTACGTCAAACTGCGCAGTTCAAGGCAGCGAGCTCCCGGTTCCATTCCTCCTCGCTCACCGCCTTACGAGCGCGAAAGTTGATGCCGACCGTGCCGAACTGCGCAGCGCTCGACGACTGGGGGGCGCCGCTGAAGACATCGGCGCGCCATGTGATCTGGAATCCCACGAACCCGGCAGCCACGACCGTGGCTTGAAGCTCCGCCTCGAGCAGAGCGCCGGCGATTCAGCCTTTCCAGAGACCGATGTCGCGCTTGGCGGACAGCGGGACGGTTTTCGAGACGAGGATATCGCCGATCTGCAGTCGTCCGCCGGGCTTCAGGGCACGCGCCATCTCGCGGAGCCCGGCGAGCTTGTCCGGGAAGAGGTTCATGACACCGTTCGATATCACGACGTCCGCCCACGCATCTGGCACCGGCAGTTGTTCGGCGTAACCAAGGGTGAACTCGACGTTGGACGCGGACATGGCGCGGGCGCTGGCCGCGGCGCGTTCGAGCATGGGAGCGGTCATGTCCACGCCGCGGACACGGCCCGTGGGTCCCACCATTTTCGAGGCGATGAGGCTGTCGATGCCGGCGCCGCATCCGACGTCCACGACGAATTCACCGTTGCGCAGGGTTCCGAGTGCAAAGGGGTTTCCGGTCCCGGCGAACGATGCGATGGTCGATTCGGGAATGCCTTCGAGCCAGCCGGTTTCGTAGCCGAGGAGTGCCGCCAGCGGGCGTCCGGTGTGGAAGTGGAAGCCACGCGCCGGTTCGGTGGCGACCATCGCGTACTCGTCCCGGATGGCGCGCCGGAGTTCGTCACGATCGAGGCCCTCGATGGCCTGTGCGGCGGCGGGAACTTTCGCGGTGACCGGGATCATGGGAGCTCCGTAGCTGGTAGCGCGACAGGCGAGCCGGAATGCAGCCGGCCTTGAAGTCGGACGCCTGGGCCAATATTCTATTGGCCGTTAGAGTATTGTCAAGTCGGCGCCTGCAGGGCGCCACAAGCCTCCACCGTAACGCGCCATGTCCCATCGCGAGTTCAAGGACGCCCTGTATGCGCAGTTCGCGCGCATCGGACACGCCCTCTCCAGCCCCAAGCGCATCGAGATCCTCGAACTGCTGGGGCAGGGCCCCAAGACCGTCGAGAGCCTGGCTGAATCCATCGCCACCCCGCTGAAGAACACCAGCGCGCACCTGCGCGTGTTGCGTCAGGCCCGCCTGGTGGAGTCGCGGAAGGAGGGCACCCACGTCTACTACCGACACGCCCGCGGCCCGGTAGACCTGTTCCTCCGCGCCTTCCAGGGACTCGGCCGCGAGCGCCTCGCCGAAGTCGAGCAGGTCACGAACCAGTTCCTGCACAGCCAGGACGACCTGCAACCCGTCACCCTGACGGAACTCCGGCGACGCCTGCGCGACGGCTCAGCAACCGTTATCGACGTTCGGCCCAGAAGTGAGTACGAGTCGGGCCACGTACCAGGCGCCCTTTCCATCCCGGTCGATGAGCTGAAGCGGCGGATGAAGGATCTGCCGAAATCGCGCGAGGTGCTGGCCTACTGCCGCGGTCCGTACTGCGTCTTCTCACTCGATGCGGTGAAGGCGCTGCGCAAGCATGGCTACCGCGCGCGACGCACAGACGACGGGCTCCCCGGCTGGCGACTGGCCGGAATGCCGGTCGCTACCGGTTCGGAGTAGACGCCCGCGCACACGGTGCCGGTCGCGGTGCCCGAAAGAGAGTCCTCGGCGTCAACCTCCAGAGCCGCGGCATCAACCTCGGTTGGCCGGTCTCAGGAAGGCCGGGCAAAGTACCGGCGTGCTTTCTCACGCCTGTAGATTGGGACTCATGGGACCGACCCCACACAAAGACGGCGTCCCCCGGAATGCCGGCGAGCCCCTGGATCTCGATCGGGTGCTGGCGATTCGCGTGAACCGGAGTGCCGCTGAACGCAGGGCGGCCACCATCCCCACGCGGCGCACGGTGAAGAAGGAGTGGCAGGCTGCCTGGCTGCTGCGCGCCGTCACGCTGATGGACCTCACGACGCTGAGCGGGGACGACACGCCTGGTACCGTCCGCCGATTGTGCGCCAAGGCGCGGCAACCCTTGCGCCCCGACCTGGTCGACGCGCTCGGCGTGACCAGTCTCGCGCCAAGGGTAGCGGCGGTCTGCGTCTACCATCGTTATGTGTCGACGGCGGTCGAGGCGCTGGACGGCAGCGGCATTCCGGTCGCCGCCGTAAGCACGGGATTTCCCGCGGGACTGTCGCCGTTCGAACAGCGGGTAGCGGAGATCGGCGCGTCGGTCGCGGCCGGCGCCCGCGAGATCGACGTGGTGATCACGCGCGCTCACGTGCTGACCGGCGACTGGCCGGCGCTGTACGACGAAGTGAAGGCGTTTCGCGAGGCGTCCGGATATGCGCACCTCAAGGCGATCCTCGCCACCGGCGAACTGGCCACGCTGACGAACGTGGCGCGGGCGTCCCTGGTGGCGATGATGGCCGGCGCCGACTTCATCAAGACGTCAACGGGAAAGGAAGGCGTGAACGCGACGCTCCCGGTGTCGCTGGCGATGGTGAGGCAGATCCGCGAGTACGCGCAGCGTACGGGATTCAATGTGGGATACAAGCCGGCGGGCGGGATCCGCACCGCTCGTCAGGCAACCGATTACCTGCTCCTGATGAAGGAAGAACTCGGCCGCGAATGGCTCGAGCCGAACCTGTTCCGTTTCGGCGCCAGCAGCCTGTTGACCGACATCGAGCGCCAGCTCGAGATGTTCGTCACGGGTCGTTATGCTGCCGCGCACCGCCACCCGATGCCCTGACGACAATGGCCATAGTCGCCGAGATTTTCGAGACGATGGAGTACGGGCCGGCCCCGGAAAGTGACAGTCCGGCGCGCGCGTGGTTGTCGTCGCATGGAGCGACCTTCGGCCACTTCATCGGCGGCAAGTGGACAAAACCCGGGACGCTGTTCGACGTGATCGACCCGTCGACCGGGAAACGGCTGGCGAAGGTGACGCAGGGAAGCGCGCAGGATGTCGACGCCGCGGTCGCCGCGGCGCGCAAGGCATATCCGGCGTGGAGTCGCCTGACGCCGCACGCGCGCGCTCGACACCTTTACGCGCTGGCGCGGATGGTCCAGCGCAATTCGAGATTGTTCGCGGTGCTGGAGTCGATGGACAACGGCAAGCCCATTCGTGAGACGCGGGACCTCGACATTCCCCTCGTGGCCCGCCACTTCTACCACCACGCCGGATGGGCGCAACTGCGCGACGCCGAGTTCCCGGGTTACCAGCCGGTCGGCGTGATCGGGCAGATCATTCCGTGGAACTTCCCGTTGCTCATGCTGGCGTGGAAGGTTGCGCCGGCGCTCGCCGCGGGAAACACCGTCGTGATCAAGCCCGCCGAGTTCACGCCACTCACCGCGTTGCTGTTCGCGGAGCTGGCGCACAAGGCGGGATTGCCGGCGGGCGTGCTGAACGTGATGACGGGCGATGGCGCGACCGGGGCCGCGATCGTGAATCACCCGAGGGTCGACAAGATCGCGTTCACGGGATCGACCGAAGTCGGGCGCATCATCCGCAAGGCGACGGCGGGGAGCGGCAAGAAGCTCTCGCTCGAGTTAGGCGGGAAGAGCCCGTTCATCGTGTACGAGGACGCCGATCTCGATGGCGTGGTCGAAGGCGTGGTCGACGCCATCTGGTTCAACCAGGGGCAGGTCTGTTGCGCGGGCTCGCGTCTCCTGGTGCAGGAAGGGGTCGCCGAGCGGTTGTATGCGAAGTTGAAGGCGCGGATGGAGCGGCTTCGCGTTGGTCCGCCGCTCGACAAGGCGGTCGACATGGGAGCGATCGTCGCGCCGGTGCAGCTCGAGCGGATCAAGCAGTTGGTGCAGACCGGTCAGACCGAAGGCGCGGCGATGTGGCAGCCGTCGTGGGCGGTGCCGAAAGAAGGGTGCTTCTATCCGCCGACGCTGTTCACCGACGTCTTTCCTTCGAGCACGATTGCCCAGGTGGAGATTTTCGGACCGGTGCTGGTGTCGATGACGTTCCGGACGCCGGACGAGTCGGTCGCGCTGGCGAACAACACACCGTATGGGCTCGCGGCGTCGGTGTGGACCGAGAACATCAACCTCGCGCTCGACATCGCGCCGAAGATCAAGGCGGGCGTGGTGTGGGTGAACTCGACGAACCTGTTTGATGCGGCGAGCGGGTTTGGTGGATACCGGGAGAGCGGATTCGGGAGAGAGGGTGGTCGGGAGGGGATGTATGAGTACCTGAAGCGAGGTCACAAGTCAGAGGTCAGAGGTCCGAGGTCCGAGGCCCGAGGTTCACCTGTTCCGGCTCTGACCTCTGACCTCAGACCTCGGATCTCGGACGGCGTTGACCGCACCGCCAAGCTGTTCATTGGCGGGAAGCAGGCGAGGCCCGACTCCGGATATTCGCGACTGATCGTGTCCCCGAAGGGCAAGCCGCTCGCGGAAGTCGGCGAGGGGAATCGCAAGGACATTCGCAACGCCGTCGAGGCGGCGCACGCGGCGCGGGGGTGGGCACGGAGCAGCGGTCACCTCCGAGGCCAGGTCCTGTACTACATCGGCGAGAACCTCGACGCGCGGCGCGACGAGTTCGCGGCCCGCATCGCTTCCATGACTGGCGCCTCGAAGCGCGACGCGGCTCGTGAGGTGGACACGAGCATCCGCCGGCTGTTCACGTATGCGGCGTGGGCCGACAAATGGGACGGCGCGGTGCATAACGTGCCGATCCGGGGCGTGGCGCTGGCGATGAACGAGCCGATCGGGGTCGTCGGCGTCGCCTGCCCCACCGAGGCGTCCTTGCTCGGGTTCATTTCCCTCGTCGCGCCACTCATCGCCGCCGGCAACACGGTCATTGCCATTCCAAGCGAGGCTCATCCGCTCGCGGCGACAGATCTCTATCAGGTCTTCGAGACGTCGGATCTTCCGGGCGGAGTGGTCAACATCGTAACGGGTGCACGTGATACGCTGACCAAGGTTCTGGCCGAGCATGACGACGTGGAGGCGATCTGGTACTCGGGTTCCGCCGAAGGCGCCAAGATGGTGGAGATGGCCTCAGCGTCGAACATGAAGCGCACCTGGTGCCCGTCACCTGCGACCGACTGGTTCAGTGACGACGAGGGCGAAGGGCGCGAGTACCTGCGCGAGGCGGTTCAGGTGAAGAACATCTGGATTCCTTACGGAGAGTAAGGCGGAAAACGGCAACTGCCTGAACGGCGAATGACCGAGGAGTCTTTCGACTTCGCGTATTCCCGCTTCAGCGCCTTCATCAACGTGTCGCGCTTGTCGTACAACCGCCGCAGCTTCCTCGGCTTCCGCTTCGCCAACGCGTACGACGTGAGCAGCGGCAGCGCGACCGTGCCATCCAGATAACACACCACCGCGTCAGGCAGCCGGTCAGGGTCGATCTTCCCCCAGCTCACCGCCTCGGCTGGCGTCGCACCGGAAAGACCGCCCGTATCGGGACGCGCGTCGGTGATCTGCAGGAAATAGTCGTGGCCCTTTTCGTCGATCCCCAGGACCTCCTGGATCTGCGGCTCCGTCTGCAGCGCGAAGTTCTTCGGGCTGCCGCCGCCGAGGATCATGATGGCGCTCCGGCCCCCGGAGCGCTTGGCGCCTAACACGATCGACGCGGTCTCGTTCACGTCGGCGTTGGGATCGATGACGCACTTGTTCCCGTCGAGCGTCAGCGCCGCGATGTTCATGCCGATGCTCGAGTCGCCGGCCGACGGCGTATAGATCGGCACGGCGCACCGCCAG
>DATCIJ010000043.1:0-4214 GCA_036507855.1 Gemmatimonadaceae bacterium
AGATGACGCTCGAACGTTTCGTTTAGCCGCGCGCCAAACCTGGCGGTTCTTCGAAACTTTTGTCGGCCCAGAAGACCACGCCCTTCCTCCCGACAATTTTCAGGAAGAGCCGACACCGGTCGTGGCCCACCGCACATCGCCCACCAACCTCGGGCTGTATCTCCTTTCCATCGTCGCCGCGCACGATTTCGGCTGGCTCGGCACGGTGGCCGCAATCGAGCGGCTCGAGGCCACGCTCGGCACGATGGACGGCCTCGAGCGTTTCCGTGGTCATTTCTATAACTGGTATGATACACGTAACCTCCACGCGCTCGACCCGAAATACGTCTCCTCGGTCGATAGTGGAAACCTCGCCGGTCACCTCGTCGCGCTCGGACAGGCGTGCCAGAACATCATCGACCGCCCGCTGCTTGGCCCGCATGTGCTCTCCGGGATTGCGGACGCGATCCTCCTCGTCCGTAAATCGGCAAGCGCCATCGTCGACGACCGGCGCACGCAAACTGTCACCCGGAAACACCTGGATGAAGCACTCGACGCTTTGACCACGGCCCTCAGTCCGGCCCCTGTAACTCCAGGTGATTGGGTCCTGCGCCTCACTGAACTCGAGGCCCGCGCTCATACCCTGGCGGACATTGCGCGCACGCTGACTGCGGAACGGGGTGACAGCGCTGATGCAGAGTTGCTCGCCTGGGCGGAGGCTGTGCGCGCGAGCATTGAGAGTCACGCGCGCGATCTTGACGCGGCACTTCCCTGGGCGCGGCTTGTCTTTGGGAAGGCTCTATCTCATGGCGCGGTGACCCCGGAGCACGCGTTGGGTTGGACGGCAATCCCGCGTTTTTTTTTCTCGCTTCCGACCCTGGCCGACACGCCGGACCGCTGCGAGAACGTCATACACGAACTCACCACTCTCCGCGCGCGCTTGGCCACCGACAGCGCTCCACAGAGCGGTGCCGTTACACGAATCGATGCGATCATCGAGAGTCTCGCGCGTTCTGCCGCAGCCTCTGGAGCGCTGGTCCGCCGCCTTTCGACCCTCGTTCGGCTCACGCAGACGATGTTCGACGCGATGGACTTTGGCTTTCTCTTCGATCCGACGCGGAAGCTCTTCTCAATCGGCTACCGCGTTTCCGATAACAGCCTCGACCCAAGTTGTTACGATCTGCTGGCGTCTGAGGCGCGGCTCACAAGCTTCATCGCCATTGCCAAGGGTGACGTCCCGTCTACGCATTGGTTCCACCTCGGTCGTGCATTGACGCCCGTAGACCGGGGATCTGCGCTTGTCTCCTGGTCCGGGTCGATGTTCGAGTACCTCATGCCCGCGCTCGTCATGCGCTCTCCGTCGGGAAGTCTGTTAGCCCAAACCTGCTATCTCATCGTGCGCCGGCAGAGAAAATATGGAGCCGAGCGGGGCGTGCCGTGGGGGGTCTCAGAATCGGCCTACAATGCGCGCGATCTGAAGCTGACCTACCAGTATTCGAATTTTGGCGTGCCGGGCCTGGGACTCAAACGAGGACTGAGCGAAGACGTGGTCGTCGCTCCTTACGCGACGGCGTTGGCCGCGATGATTGACCCACAAGCGGCGGCGCAGAACTTTGTACGTCTCACCGCGGCGGGGGCGAGCGGCCGCTATGGTTTTTACGAGGCGCTCGATTACACGGCGACGCGAGTCCCTGAAGACCAGCGGGCGGCCGTCGTGCGCGCCTACATGGCGCATCACCAGGGGATGTTGCTCGTGGCGCTCGCGAACGTCCTCCATCTAGGCGTTATGCGCCGGCGCTTTCACGCCGAACCAAGGATGCAAGCCACCGAGCTACTCTTGCAGGAACGCACTCCGCGAGACGTCCTGGTCGCCCGGCCCAGGGTCGAGGAGGTGCGGGCGGTCGCCAACGTCCGCGATCTTGTTCCACCCGTCCTTCGTCGCTTCACTTCCCCACACGATCCTACTCCCGGCATTCACCTCCTCTCCAACGGGCGATACGTGGTAATGGTCACGACCGCGGGCTCCGGATACAGCCATTGGCGAGACCTTGCGGTTACACGATGGCGCGAGGACCGCACGCGCGATGCCTGGGGGACGTACGTTTTTCTTCGTGACGGACACAGCGGCCAGGTCTGGTCGGCCGCATACCAACCGAGCGGGGTTGAACCGGACAGCTATGAAGTGGTTTTTTCCGAGGATCACGTCGAGATCCGGCGGCGCGATGGCGCGATTGCGACCACGCTTGAAGTTGTCGTTTCACCGGAGCACGACGCTGAAGTGCGCCGGGTGTCGATCACGAATCTGGGGCTGCGCACCCGAGAGATCGAGCTGACCTCGTACGCCGAAATCGTCCTGGCGCCACCCGCAGCCGACGCGGCCCACCCGGCATTTTCCAACCTGTTTGTGCAGACGGAATTTGCTGCCGAACTCGCTGCCCTGCTGGCTGCGCGCCGGCCGCGGACATCTGGCGAGCCCCAGGTCTGGGCGGCGCACGTAGTCGTCGCCGAAGGGGAAACCGTCGGCGAGCTGCAATATGAGACTGACCGCGCCCGGTTTCTCGGTCGCGGCCGCGGCATCCGAACGCCGCTGTCGGTCATCGATGGCCACCCGCTCTCCAACACGGTCGGCGCAGTACTCGATCCGATCGTCAGCCTGCGGCGCCGCGTGCGGGTTGCGCCGGGAGCCAGCGCGCGGGTCACCTTCTCGACGCTGGTCGCGTCATCGCGCGACGAGGCGCTCGCCCTGGCCGACGAGTACAACAATCCGGCAACGTTTGAGCGCGCGGCCACGCTGGCGTGGACACAGGCCCAGGTCCAGTTACACCATCTCGGCATCGATCCCGATGAGGCCTACCTCTTCCAGGAGCTCGCCAGCCAGATCCTGTATTCGGACCCTACGCTGCGGCCATCATCCGCGGTCCTCACACGCAACGCCCGGGGGCCCTCGGCACTCTGGCGGCACGGAATTTCCGGCGACATGCCGATTGTTCTGGTCCGAATCGACGAACCCGAGGATCAGGGGATTATTCGACAACTCCTTCGCGCCCACGAATACTGGCGGATGAAGCAGTTGGCGGTCGATCTCGTGATCCTGAACGAACGGGCCCCATCGTACGCTCAAGATCTCCAGGCCTCTCTGGAGGCTCAGGTCCGGACCAGCCAGTCGCGCTTGCAGCACGTGGGGCATGAGCCGTCCGGAAGCGTATTTATTGTGCGCGGAGATCTCATTTCGGCTGAGGATCGCACCCTGCTCCAGACGGCCGCGCGTGCCGTGCTCTTAAGCCGGCGCGGCACCCTGGCCGAGCAGGTCGTACGTCAACCGCGATCCGAGGCCGCCTTACTTCCTCTAGCGCGGCGTTTGCCCACGACGAAGTCAGTGGATGTCTTGCCGCCGCTGCCCGAACTTGAGTTCTTCAACGGCCTCGGCGGCTTTGCTGCGGGTGGCCGTGAGTACGTGACGATCCTGGGCGAGGGCCAATGGACGCCGGCGCCCTGGATCAACGTGATCGCGAATCCTTCCTTTGGCTTCCAGGTTTCTGAGTCGGGCTCGGGTTACACATGGTCGCTCAACAGCCGGGAGAACCAGCTCAGTTCGTGGTCGAACGACCCGGTCAGCGATCCGCCGGGCGAGATGATATACATCCGGGACGAAGACAGTGGCGAGCTGTGGGGCCCGACGGTGCTGCCGATCCGCGAGGAGGCTTGGCCCTATATCGCCCGACACGGCCAGGGCTACAGCCGCTTCGGGCACGCATCACATGGAATTTCGCTTAACCTCCTGCAGTTCGTGCCGCTCGATGACCCAATCAAGATTTCCCGCCTCACCATCGAGAATCACTCAGGCCGATCCAGACGTCTGTCGGTGACGGCGTATGTCGAGTGGGTGCTCGGCGTTTCGCGGAGTGCTTCCGCGCCCTTCATTGTCACCGAGGTCGACCCGGAAACGGGAGCAATGCTCGCACGCAACGCCTGGAACAGCGAGTTCGGTGGCCGCGTGGCGTTTGCCGACCTGGACGGTCGCCAGATCGCGTGGACGGGTGATCGGACGGAGTTTCTTGGCCGCAACGGCACCCCCGACCATCCGGCATCGCTCTAACGAGGGGACCGACTCTCAGGCAAGGTCGGTGCCGGCCTCGACCCGTGCGGCGCCCTGCAGACGACGGTGGAACTGCGCGCGGGGGGTCGTGCTGAGATCGTCTTTTTCCTCGGCGAGGCGGCCACCACGGAAGAAGCGC
>DATCIJ010000044.1:0-22208 GCA_036507855.1 Gemmatimonadaceae bacterium
GAAGACTGGCAGCTGCATCGCCGGTTCGGCGACGTGCCGTCATATGAGGGTGATCGCCTGGCCGCGCCGGAGTTGGCGCGCATCGCGCGCCCTGGCGCGCTCAGCTGAGTCTCATGAACGACAAGACACCCACGGTAACCGACCGACGGGAGCTGGACCGATATGAGATCGCCGTCGGCGGTCAGGTCGCGTTCCTGGACTATCGCCACCGCGACGACCACGTGGTACTCTCGCACACGGAGGTCCCTGTTGTGGTTCGCGGCCGCGGCTACGGCACCATGCTCGCGAGGCACGCGCTCGACGAGGCGAGGCGCTCGGGCAAGCAGGTCATCGTGAAGTGCCCGTTCGTGACGGCCTGGGTCGGCCGTCACCACGAATACGATGACATCATCATTGCCCGCGTCACGGAGGATGGCGGGATCGATCGTCAGCCGCCGACCGAGCCAAGATAGTCGCGCATGAAGCGCTCGTCGGTCCGGGCCATGAACGGAGGCCCCATTTCGTACGTCGTGCCGGCGGTGCACCACGTGACATGATGGACGGCGTCGAGCATCGCCGGCACCTCGTGTCCGGTGATGACGACGGCGCACCCTTCTTTCGTCATCTGGAGGAGCACCAGGAGCAGCGCGTCGGCATCGATCGGCGCAAGGTTGCGAAGGAGCTCGTCCGCCAGCAGGCAGGCCGGTTTTCGCAACAGGGCGAAGGCGATTTCCGAGCGGCGTCGTTCGCCGCTCGAAAGCTCGAATGGCCTCGCATCCAGCAGTGGGGTGATGGCCAGCCGCTCGGCAACGCGGTCGACGCCGTCTGCGTCGTCGGGCCGCCGCACGAACTCGAGATGCTGCCGGATCGAGAAGGTATTCGAGAGCAGGTCATGGTCGGGAACGAAGCAGAGGCCCTCGCGCGCCAGCCGCGCGAGCCTCACTCGCTCCCGCGCCTCGCCATTGAAGTGCACGGTCCCCGAGTCCGGTTGGATGATTCCCGCCGCGATGCGCAACAGCGTCGACTTGCCTGCGCCGTTCCGCCCGAGCAGTGACCGCAGTTCACCACGTGCCGCACGCAACGTCGCGGACCGAAGTGCCCAGGTCACGTCAAATCGTTTCCCGACACAATCGGCGACGAGTATTTCCCTCATCACTTCAGCAGCAACAGGAGAGTTTCCATGACCGCGGCCGGGATACTTCCCGCGAAGACCGCGGTCCCGGTGGTCACGCCGAGGTTGTGCAGCAGTGAAAGTTCCTTGCGGCGATGAAGGTCGACGAGCACCAGCAGGGCCGACATGATGAGCACCCATCCGGGGATCACCGCGCCCCCGCCTTCCACGGCAGCAGCGGCAAAAGCCGCCATCCCCATGAGGCGTGCCAGCAGCCACAGTGCCGCTCCCCTCAGGAGCAGCGTGCGCAGGTAGCGCGGCGGCAGTCGAAGAATTGGCAGAAAGGGCTGTGTGGCGCCGAGCCCGGCGGTACACTCGTCGAGTCGATACGTTTCCTGCTCCCCTGGCGCACTGACCTTTGCCCCCGACGCTGCGAACTCTTCTTCTCCTGACGCTGGTGGTCAGCCTGGTGGGCACGCTCGCGGAGCTCCTGCTGCTGGAGCATTTCGAGGATGCGTGGCAGTGGGCACCGATCGCATTGATGGCGGCGGCACTCGTTACGCTGGGATGGCACGCATTGGAACGCGGGCCGAGGGGCCTTAACGTTCTCCGGGGCCTGATGGTCCTGTGTATGGCCAGCGGTTTGGTCGGCCTGTTGCTGCACTATCGCGGCAACGTGGAATTCGAGCTCGAGATGTATCCCGACCTCTCCGGATGGAAGCTGTTCAAGGACGCCATGATGGGAGCGACGCCGGCATTGGCGCCGGGCGCAATGTTGCAGATTGGACTCGTTGGGCTGGCGTGGACATTTCGCCACCCCGCCCTCAGACCAAAGACGCACGCACAATCACTCGAGGGATGACCCAATGATTCGCAAGAAAGTTCTCCAGTTCGTCGTGGCCGCGGCCGCGCTGGCGCCGCTCACCGCGTCGGCGCAGCTCGGACGTCAAATGGGCCTGGTCGATCCGAACGTCGCGACCGAGGCGCAGCTGCTCGCCGTGCCGCACATGAACGCCACGGTGGCGAAGGCACTGATGGCGAAGCGGCCCTTCATGAACATCGTCGAGCTCAACACGTGGTTGCTCACCCAGGGACTCACGCAGCAGCAGCTCGGCGAATCGTACACGAAGATGTTCATTCATGTGAACCTGAACCTTTCGCCGCGCGAAGAGATCCTGCTGATCCCGCGCGCCGGCCCCCGCTTCGCCCGCGAGTTCGACGAGTACAAGCCGTATACCGGCGGCTATCTCCAGTTCCGCCGCGAGATGGGGAAGTACGTGAAGGAAGACGAGGTGGCGCACCTCGAGCAGTACACGTTCATCCCGATCGACCTGAATACGGCATCGGACTCCGCAATTCTCTCCATTCCCGGCGCCGGAGCGCGGGTGCTCAGGGAGTTCAAGGAGTACCGGCCCTACCCGAATATCGAGAAGTTCCGCCGTGAGATGGGGAAGTACTGGAACGAGAAAGCGGTCGCGCGGCTGGAGCGGTATGTGACGATCAAACAGTAGGCCAGAAGCCAGAGGCCAGAGGCCAGAGCAGGAACTCGCACCCCTCTGGCCTCCGGCCTCTGACCTCTGGCCCAAAACGAGAGAGCCCCGGCCAACCGCGCCGGGGCTCTCTCCTTTCTACCGTTCTTCCATCCACCGATCCTCGAGCACTTCCACCGTCTTGGTGAGGGTCGTCGAACCGACGGTGAGCGTGACCTTGTAGCTCCCTGGCGGGACCGAGCCGCCGCCGAATCCACCACCCCCTCCTCCTCCGCCACCACCACGACCGGCCTGCGCACCGGGAGGCGCGTTAGGCGCCAGGTTCCACTGAACGCGGTTGATGCCCTGCACTCCGGTTCCTTCCAGATCACGCACGACCCGGCCCGTGACATCGGAGATCTGGATGCGCACCGGGCCCGAGGCCGCGCTCTTGAGGTGGTAGCTGATGGCCGCGCCACGCGGAGCGTTCTCGCCCCGGAAGACCTGCTGGCCCGTGACCTGCTGACCGAGCTTCCGGTCGTTGAGCCACGCCACAGCCGGGCGGGACTCGAACAGGTAGGCGTCGGCGTTCAGAACCGCCGGCGTGAGCTGCTGCAACGCCGTGATATCGTCCGCGATCCAGACACCACGTCCGTGCGTACCGACGATCAAATCGCCGTCGCGCGGGTGCACCTCGATGTCATCGGTCCGGACTGTCGGGTAGTCGTTCATGAACTTCTGCCACGACTGCCCGCGATTGGTCGAGATGTACAGGCCGAATTCCGTGCCCACGTACAACAGATCCGGGTTCTTCGGGTCTTCCTTGACCACCTGCACGTTGCCGTAGGCGGGCAGGTTGCCCGAGATGCTGGTGAACGTGCGGCCAAAGTCATTCGTCACGTAGAGGTACGGTTTCAGGTCGTCGCTCCGGTGCCCGTCCACGGCCACGTAGGCGCGTGCCGAGTCGTGGGCGGAGGCGACGACGCGCGACACCCAGTACATGTGGCCGGCGGGAAGGCCCGGCAGGTTGCGCCCGACCTCGGTCCACGTGGCCAGATCGTCACGCGTGACCTGCACGTTGCCGTCGTCGGTGCCGGCCCAGAGCAGGCCTGGCTTGATGGGCGACTCGGAGACCGTGATGACCGTGCTGTAATTTGTGAGGCCGTCGTTCTTCGACAGCATGGTCACGTTCCCGGCCTGCCCCATGATCTCATGGGTGTTCCGGTCGTACTGCTTGGTCAGGTC
The DNA here is from genome assembly GCA_036507855.1 of Gemmatimonadaceae bacterium. Lineage (GTDB taxonomy): Bacteria > Gemmatimonadota > Gemmatimonadetes > Gemmatimonadales > Gemmatimonadaceae > JABWBJ01. The sequence continues at coordinate 3,805 of DATCIJ010000044.1, forward strand.
GGGGCTGGCGATCCACGTGTCGCCGCGGTTGTACGACTTGAAGACGCGGCTGCCGCCGAGGTACACCACCGAGGAGTTGTGCAGCGAAAGCTGGTAGGGCGTGTTCCAGTTGTAGCGGTACTGCTCGCCCGGGCGCCCGTTCACGACGTTAGGCGTCCCACCACGGCCGCCGCCACCGCCACCACCAGCGGGGCCGCCTCGACCGGCCGCCGACGGCACGTCGACCTGCGGTGGCGGAGGCGGCGCGCTCGGGCGGATGCTCCCGCCGCGGCCCGTCCGCAGGTCCAGGCGGTTGGTGTTCCCGTTCTGCGACTCGGCGTAGACGATGTTGTAGTCGTTCGGGTCCTGTTGCGTGTAGAAGCCGTCGCCGCCGCCGATGTTGAACCAGTGCGAGTTCAGGATGCCGTTGTTGTTGCGCACCGAACTCGGACCGCACCAGCTGCCGTTGTCCTGCAGGCCGGCGCAGACCCAGTACGGGCGTCGCATGTCAGTCGAAACGTCGTACGGCAGCGACGTCACCATCGTCTTGACCGACACCCAGTTGCGGCCCTGGTCGTAGCTGATGTCCAGGCCACCGTCGTTGCCGTTCATGATGTGGTTCGAGTTCTTCGGATTGATCCAGATCGCGTGGACGTCCACGTGCCCCGGACTGTTATTGCCGCCGGCAGCGTCGAGCGTCACGAACGTGCGGCCGCCGTCGAGCGACTTGGCGATCGGGAGGCCGGCGACGTAGACGTTGCTGGGGTTCTGCGCGTCGATGCGCAGCTGGCTGAAGTACATCGGGCGCGCATTGCAGTTGCTCACATGCTGCCACGAGCCGCCCGAGTTGGTCGACTTGAAGATGCCGCCCTGCGCCGGGTTCAGCGCTGGAGGTGTCTGTGGACCGGCAGGCTGTTCAGCGCCGCGTCCACCACCCCCGCCACCGCCGCGTCCGAAGCCACCGCCCGGACCAGCGTTGTTGCACCAGTTGTATCCACCACCGCCACCGAACCCACCGCCGCCGCCACGACCCTGGCCCGGCTGGATCACCTGTCCCACGGCGCCCGCCTCGATCTGGACCATCACGATGTTCGGATTCGACCGCGAGACGTCGAGCGCGATGCGGCCCCAGGTGCCCGGCGGAAGGCCGCTGCCGGTCAGCTTCGTCCACGTGCTGCCGCCGTTGGTCGTCTTCCAGATGGCGCTGCCGGGACCGCCGCCGTTGAAGCAGCAGGTCGTGCGGCGCCGCTGGTAACTTGCCGCGTACAGCACGCTCGGATTGGACGGATCGATCGCGAGGTCGGTGAAGCCGGTGTTCTCGTCGACGTACTTCACCTTCGTCCAGGTACGGCCGCCATTGGTGCTCTTGTAGATCCCACGCTCCTCGTTAGGGCCGAAGAGGTGGCCGGTCGCCGCCACGTAGACGGTCTCGGGATTGCGGGGATCGAGCACGACGCGCGATATCGACTGGGTCTCGCGCAGCCCGATGAGCGTCCACGTCTTCCCGCCGTCGGTGGTCTTGTACATCCCGCCGCCGAAGGATGAGCTCTGGCGGTTGTTCGACTCGCCGGTGCCTACGTAAACGATGTCGGGGTTGGTCGGGTGGATCGCGATGTCGCCGATCGAAGCGACCTCGTACGAGTCGAAAACCGGCGTGAACGTCGTCCCGTTGTTCTCGGACTTCCACACACCGCCGACCGCGTACCCGAGGTAGATGATGTTCGGGTTGCTCTCCGACACGGCGATGTCGTCGATGCGGCCGCCCATGCTCGCCGGGCCGATGTTGCGGAACCGGAACGCTCGCAGGAGCGGGTCGGTGGATTGGTTGATCATGGGGGCGGGGGCTTGACCGCCTCCCTGCGCCCCGGCTAGCGACGCGAACATGGGGATGGCGATCACCGGCAGCATGTGCCGCGTGAATCGAGTGACTCGGGTGTGCATGAGGGTTCCGGGTTGGTGGGGAGAACCTGGAGATACCTGTGGTCTCTGGCCTCTGGCCTCTGGCCTCTGGCCTCTGGCCTCTGGCCTCTGGCCTAGTGTTTACGCACCGACCGAACATCCCGTTCAGTCCAGCCCGGGTCAAGCTAGGGAACCAGTATCGGCCGTCCGCCGCCGAACGTCTCCAGAATCACGGTATCGATCACGAGGCCGGTGGCCTTGTCGATGACCAGCACGTGGGTCATCTCCGGCCCATAGAGAGGACCGTCGCGCCGAACACCGCCAACGATGTAGAGCCAGCGACCATCGCGGCTCTCCTCCGCGCCCAGAATGCCCAGGGGGCGCTCTCCGAAAGGCAGCACGCGGAGATCGATGATCGACGACAGCTCCAGGTCCGCGTCGAGCATGTAGATGATGCCGGAGCTGGCGACGACTGTCGAACCTACGTCGGGAATGATGAGCCTTCCCGTCGCGCGTGAAACGAAAAACGGCCCGATCATGGGCCGCGTGGCCCTGACCTTCACCTGCATCGTGGCGGCATCGAGCTTGAGCAGCTCGAGATCCGTCATGATCAGCAGGTCCCGCCCATCGACGCTGGTCTCCATTTGAACGACGGTACGAGACGGCAGGTCGATCGCCACTGAATCGCGTCCCGCGTAGCTCGCGCCGCAGGCGACGTGCAGGAATGCCCGGACGTTGTTGAACGGACCAGCGTCGAGGCCCAGCACGAGGCAGCCGTCCGGATGCGCGCTGGTCGCCGGGGTTGCCGCCATGGCGCGGAACCGGTTGCCAACCGGACCGAAGAAGCGGGTCACGCGCCGCTTCTCATAATCGTATCCAGCGATCCCGATCACCCCATTCTGACCGGTACGCCAGAGGAAGACCTCGGGACGCGAAGGATTCGCCGTAATCATCGCTGCGCCGAGTTCCACGCCGTCCACGATATTCGGCGTAGTGCCCTGACTGATGGCGGTGCGCCAGAGCTCGAGCCCCGTGTCAAGATCGAGACCGGCCATCACGGTCGCGTTGTCCTCGAGACGACCGACCGTAAGCAGTGATCCCCGGCCATTCAGCGCCGACGGGCCCTGGGTGACAAACCGTGGTCCGCTGCGTCGGATGATGCCGCGCCAGTCGAGATCCACGACGACCGCGCCGTCCTCGGTGCCCGCAATGAGCATCCGTTGAGGATGCACGTGCGTGGCGGGCCCGGAGGGTTCCGCGCAGGAAAGAGCTAGCGCTGCCGCAAAGAAGGCCCGTCTCAGCATTCCCGGAAAGTAACGATGTCGCTGCGGGAGCCCGTGCGTCATTCCGCCCCAGTAACTACGATATCGCTGACCAGCTTTGAACGCGGATTACTCGGAAGACACGGGGTTTACGCGGTTCAACAACATTGTCCGTTGAAGTACCCGCGGTTCTCCGCGTTTTCTGCGTGATCCGTGTTCGCTTCTCTTGAGGGATCGTAACATGACCTTCGGATCTGTCCGCCGAGCTGTACTGATCGTTTCGGTGGTCGCTTTCAGTAATCCCAGAAACCAGACCGCGTCCGTCGTGGTCACGGAAGGCACGTCGATGTCGGTGTCGCTGTCACCCGATGGACGATCGCTTGCCATCGACTTGCAGGGTTCCATCTGGACCTTATCGTCGTCGGGAGGTACCGCCAGACAGGTCACCGATGCCTATAACGACGCGCGTCACCCCACGTTTTCTCCGGACGGGAAGACAATCGCATTCCAGGGTTATCGCGATGGTGGGTACGACATCTGGGCGATCTCACCCGACGGCGCCAATCAACGAAAGCTGACCTCGGGTCCGTTCGACGATCGAGAGCCGGCATGGTCGCACGATGGCACGCGCGTCGCGTTCTCATCGGATCGCGGCGAGTCGATCAGCGCCGGTCAAACCCGGTCCGGCTCCGGGAACTACAACGTCTGGATTCTCGACACGCGCAACGGTCAGCTCACGCAGGTAACGAAAGACCGGGCGGACGACTTCATGCCCACCTGGTCGCCTGACGACAGGGAAATCGCCTTCATCTCGACTCGCGCCGGTGGGCAGACCATTTGGGCGATTTCTTTGCAGAGCGGAGCGGAACGACGCGTCTCCGCGGACGGCGTCCGAGCCGATGCGCCGTCCTGGGGTCCTGGCGGACAGATCGTGTATCACTCCACCGGCGGAATCGGCAGCCAGCTCGAGGTTGATGGTCGCGGACTCACGGGCAACGAGAACGCTTTCCCTTTCCGTGCCTCATGGGCTTCAGCAAACGAGATCCTGTACGTGAGCGACGGCAAGATCCGCCGACGTTCAATAGATGGTGGGCCGAGTCGCACGATTCAGTTCTCGGCAACGTTGCCGGTGATGGCCGCCCGAGCGCCACGCCAATCCGCGCCGATCGCCCCGCAGGTGATCTCAAGTCTCCCATCTCCCATCTCACGTCCGGCCAAGGGGATCATGAGCCCCACCGTTTCCCCCGACGGTCGCTCAGTCGCCTTTGCCGCGCTCGGAGATCTCTGGTTGATGTCGACAGGCAGTAAGCCAGTGAACCTGAGTAACGATCGCTTTCTCGACACCGAACCCGCCTGGTCACCCGATGGCAAGTTCCTCGCCTGGTCCACTGATCGCGGTGGCCAGTTGCTCGATCTCTGGTTGCGGGACATGTCCAGCGGACAGATGCGCCGCCTGACGAGTACCCAGGGATCAGCGATGGGCGCGGCCTGGTCGCCTGACGGGAAGCGCATCGCGTTCCTGAACGTCGACGGCGTCTGGCGCCGCGCCAGCGTCAATGTCGTCGATGTCGCCACCGGCGCCGTCACGCAGATCCACGGTCCGCTGTTCGGGCCAGGGAACCCATCCTGGTCGAGAGACGGCCAGCGCGTCGTAATCGCCGCGCTCACACCCTACTCCGGCCGCTTCCGCGAGGGCACGAACCAGATCCTGTCCCTCTCCACCATCGGCGGCGACTCGGCCTGGTACACGCCGGTTCCCCATACATCTATAGATTCGCGCGTCGGCAACGGGCCGGTGCTCTCGCCCGACGGGTCGAGCATGGCCGTGGTCTACGAAGGCAGACTCTCGCTCATCCCGACGTCCGCCGCGGGCACACCCACCGGCCCGCCCCGCCGCCTGACGACGGAGATGGCATACATGCCGACGTGGACCGGCGACTCCAGATCGATCCTGTATCAATCGATGGACAAGCTGCGCATCGTGGACGTGGCGAGCGGCCAGGCTCGCGATGTTCCAATGGACCTGACCTACACGCCTGCCGCCCCGACCGAGCGATACGTGATCCACGCCGGCCGCCTCGTCGACATGAAGAGCGACGTCGCGCGCGAGAACATGGACATCGTCATCAACGGCAATCTCATCGCCTCGGTTGCGCCTCACTCGGATGCGGCGCACGCGAACATCCGGGTCGTCGACGCCGGCCCGCGCACCGTCATGCCCGGGCTCATCGAGTACCACTCGCACATGCAGAAGGACCTGGGCGAGGCACACGAGCGTGCCGCGCTGGCATTCGGGATCACCACCGTGCGGAGTCCCGGGAGCACGCCATACGAGGGAGTCGAGGACAAGGAGGCCGTCGATGCCGGCGTCAGGATCGGTCCGCGCGTCGTAGCCGCCGGCTACCTGATGGAGTGGCAGCGGGTCTACTACAAGATGGCCGTCGCCGTGGCCAACTCGACCCACCTCGAGATGGAGCTGGAACGCGCCAAGGCGCTCGGCCACGACGTGCTCAAGGCGTACGTGCGCATGCCTGACCAGCAGGCCAAGCGCATCGCCGAGTTCGGGCGGGCGAACGGGATACTGACGTCGTCGCACGAGGTGTATCCGGCGGCGCTGTCGGGGCTCGACGGCACCGAGCACACGACCGGTACCAGCCGTCGCGGTTTCTCCCCCAAAGTTGCCACGCTCAACCGGAGTTATGACGACGTGGCGCAGTTGTGGGGCAAGTCCGGGATGACCTTCACGCCCACCTTGGCGTTAGGCGGTGCCACGATGGCGCGCATGGTGGCCGCCGACACCATGCTCCGGAGCGACGAGCGGTTCGGCTTGTATCCGTCCTGGCTGAGTGCCCAGGTGACCGGCGGCGGGCGGGGCGGCGCGCGTGGTGGTAGTGGAGGCCGTGGCGGAGCCGCAGGAGGCGGCGGTCGCGGTGGCCGCGGCGGCGGTGCGACTCAAGGCGCTATCGATGCCATGATCGTGAACGCGCAGAACGCCGGCGCGCGTGTGGTGGCGGGAACTGACACGCCCAACGCGGCGAACGTGCAGGCGGAGCTGATCGCTTATGTTGCGGCGGGCATGACGCCCTTCCAGGCCCTCAAGACGGCCACGGTCAACTCGGCCCAGGCGTTAGGGTTGAACGTGGGCACGGTCGAAGTTGGAAGGCTGGCCGACTTGGCGATTGTCGAGGGGAATCCGTTGCAGGACATCGCCGTCACGTACCGAGTTTGGCAGGTTGTGTGTAACGGGCGAGCGATGAGCACAATCGCGTTGCTCAGGGGGAGGATTCAGCCCTAGACCGTAGCGGCCCGCCGCTTCCTCTTGCATTCCATCATGAGGGCATCCGCCTCGGCCATCAGTTCCGTGAGCCGGGTGGACCGCGAGGCCTTGAAGCAGAGCGCGCCCGCGCTGATGGAAAGACGGGGAGCGGGTTCGGCGACCTCCGCGTTGCGCCGGTCGATGTGGTACTGCAGGCGGTCGAGCACCACCTGAAAGTGAACTTCCTCGGCGTCGCCAGCCAGCACGGTGAACTCATCGCCGCCCAGGCGAGCCACGAGATCCGAATGACGGAACGTCGCACTCAGCACGTGGGCGGCGTCCACGAGGAGGCGGTCCCCGGCGTCGTGGCCGATGGTGTCGTTCGCGTGCTTGAGGCCGTCCACGTCGGCGAAGACCAACAGGCCACACGCGCCCCGGCGTTGCAGCAATCGGACCTGCTGCTCGGCCAAGGCAAAGAAGGCGCGGCGGTTGCTGAGTCCCGTCAATTCGTCGGTGAGCGATCGCGATCGGATCTCCTCCAGGAGGCGGTGCCGCTCACGGGCGTATCGGATCGCGCGCTCCAGCAGGTCCCCGTTGACACGACCCTTCACCAGGAAATCGGCCGCGCCGGCACGCATGGCCCGGAGGTCCGTCTCGCGGTCGGGTTGTCCGGTCAGCATGATGACCGGGATGCGGCAACCTCGCGCGCAGGCCTCGCCGAGCAGCTCGATGCCCGTGCTGCCGCCGAGGTTGTGGTCGACCAGCGCAACGTCGTAGGCGCCGGTCGTGAGCTTGTCTAGACCGGTCGCCGGCGTGGACGCCCACTCGACGACGAACGGCTCCCCGCATTCGGCGAGCATTGAGCGGGTCAGCAGAAAGTCGTCCTCGTCGTCGTCAACGAGGAGCACGCGGACGGCGGGTCTATGCACTTGGCGATTCACCACTGCGGCCCGGCAGTTCGACGATGCTGAGCCAGTACTTGCCGAGCTGCCTGACGATCTCCACCAGCCCCTCGAACGTCACCGGCTTGGTGATGAACGAGTTGGCCCCGAGATTGTAGGCGCGCAGAATGTCTTCCTCGGTTTTCGACGTCGTCAGGATGACGACCGGAATGCAGCGCAGGTCCGGGTCGTTCTTGATCTCCTCGAGCGCCTGGCGGCCATCCTTCCTCGGCATGTTCAGGTCGAGCAGGATGAGGCCCGGGCGCGGAGCCGGTGTCGTGCGGTATTTCCCCTCCCGTCTCAGGTAATCCATGAGTTCCTGACCGTCTTCGACGCAGTGGAACGGATTACTCAGGCGGCTCTCCGTCATGGCGTCGCGGGCGAGCAGCCGGTCATCGGCGTCGTCATCGGCCATGAGGATGGCAATGGGTGCTGAAGCGTTATGCAGCATTCGTGACCTCGACCAGCCTGTGAAGGGGCAGCGTGATGATGAAGCGTGAACCGGAGCCAGGCTGCGACTCCGCCCGGATGGTACCGTCGTGGCGCTGGACGATCTTCCGGCATATCGTGAGCCCGATGCCGGTACCCTCGTACTCGGCACGACCGTGCAGCCGGTGGAACGGGAGGAACACCCGCGCCGCGTCCTTGTTCTCGAAGCCGATGCCGTTGTCCTCGACGCGAATCTCGAGCTGGCGATCACGCCGCGCCGCCGAGACCGTCACCACGGGCGGCTCGCCAGGCCGATGGAATTTCAGGGCGTTCCCAATGAGGTTCTGGAGCAATTGGCGCATCTGGACCGGATCGCCCTCGATACACGGCAGGTCACCCACATCCACGCGGCCACAGGTCGACTGGAGGCGGAACTCCAGGTCGCCGAGCACTTCCTGAGTGAGCGCGCGAAGGTCGATCTGCGCGACTTCGCCTTTTTTCGTGCTCACCCGCGACAGGGAGAGGAGTGCCTCGATCAGGTTCTGCATCCTCGCGGCAGCTCCGCTCATCCGGCCCAGGTAATCACGACCCTGCTCGTCCAACGCCCCAGCGTACTGCTTCAAGACGCGATCCGAGAAGGACTGGATCTTCCGCAACGGCTCCTGGAGATCGTGCGAGGCGACGTAGGCGAAGTGCTCGAGGTCCCGGTTCGACTGCTCGAGCAGAATGTTCTTGGACTCGAGTTCGTGGGTGTGATGTGCGACCAGTCCTTCCAGCCGTTGCCGCTCGCGCTCGAGCGCACGTGCGCGTAGCAGCGGGACCGCTGCCGCTGCAGCGCCGAGCAGGAGGAGGGCGAGGAGGCGGAACCACCAGGTCTGCCAGAACGCCGGCATCACGTCGAAGGCGAGGGTCGCCGGCGTGAGGCTCCGTGCCGCGCCGCTGGTGGCCACAACCTCGAATCGATAGTGACCCGGTGCGAGACCGGCGTAGGTGACGCTGCGCTCACGCGAGGGGCGCGACCATCCGGTGTCCGCACCGGAGAGGCGATAGCGGTATCGGATCGACGACTCGTCGCGGAAACTCGGCGAGGCGAAACGGATGAACATCGACCCGCCCGCGACCCGTGTGGGCCGGCCCGAGTCGACGGAGAGCGTGCTGTCCCCCTGGGACAGCTCTTCGATATAGACCGGGAGCGGCAGGGCGCGATGCAGGTCGAGCCCGGGCGTATAGCGAACGACGCCGGAGCCAGTGCCGAACCACAAATCGCGCTCCGCGTCCATGAAGGCGGAGTTGGCAGCGCCTTCCAGCTCGATGAGTCCGCTCCCCTGACCGAAGTGAGTGAGCTCGTCCTTCGAGAACCGGTCCATCCCAAGGTTGCCGAACAGCCAGATGTCGCCGGCAGCATCTGAGAGCACCTGCCAGATGAAGCTGCTGGCCAAGCCGTCCCGCACCGTGAGCCGGCGGATTCCGCTGTCTTCGATGCGAAGGGCGCCGTCACCGTTCGTGGCCGCCCACATTCGTCCGAGCGCGTCTTCCCGGAGCGCCCATACAGTCTGGTCGGTTGCTCCGTTGGTGGAATTCAGAACACGGACCGAGTCGCCCTCGAGCACGGCGATCCCGCCAGCCGTCCGTCCCATCCAGAGCCGCCCGCGCGAATCTCGCGCGAGGGACATGATGCTGGTGCCCTTCAGCGGCGTCCGATCAACAGCGGTGATGCGGCCGGCTTTCCAGCGCGCGAGGCCGCGGTCGGTCCCGATCCAGACGCCACCCGCGCCATCCGGGAGGAGCGCGTAGACAACCTCCCCGGGAAGCCCGTCCGGCTCCCGGTACAGCCGAACGCGGCCCGGGGCATACCAGGCCAGGCCGCGCCTCGTGCCGATGAGCATTCCGCCTTCGGGCGCGATCGCAAGTCCGTAGACCCGGCTGTCTGGCACGCCGGGAAGCGGAATCGGCCGAAACCGCTCTCCCTCGCGCACCGCGACGCCATTGCGTGTGCCAACCCAGAGCCGTCCCTCGGCGTCGGCCGCAATCGCCCGGACGAACGGACTCGGCAGCCCTTCCGACTCGGTGTAGGTCCGAAACGGACCCGGAACCATCTTGCTCGCCCCGTTCTCCGTGCCGAACCAGACGTCGTCCTCGCGATCGATCGCCACACGAATGACGAGATCCGCGAGGAGGCCGTTCTTGCGGCCGATTCGGTCCGCGCGACCATCCCTGATGCGAAGCGCCCCGTCGAGCGTGGCTACCCAGATCGTCCCGTCGCGAGCGGTCGCGGCATCGACGAAGACGGTGCCATCGGGGATCCCGTCCGCCGTCACCGGCACGATCGTGTCTCCCTCGCGCCGGTAGAGGCGTCCCCCCGCCACGCCAACCAGCACACCGCGTCCGGCCGGTACCACGAACTGGATGCTCCTGGCGCCGATCACGTCGGGTGAATCGAGCCGGAATCGATCCCCGTCGAGGCGAGCGAGGCCATGGCTCGTAGCGACCCAGACGCGGCCCGTCGAATCGACCGCGACGCGAACGATCCGCTCGTCAGGCAGGCCGTCGGCAGTAGTGAAGTTGCGGGTCTCGTGGCGGGACACGTGCGAGAGGCCACGGGTTGTCCCGACCCACACGTCCCCGTTGGGATCGATCGCGATGCTGCGCGCATCGTCGTATACGAGGCCGTCGCGCTCGCGATAACAGTGAAAGCGCTCCCGCGTCATAATGCAGAGGCCGCGGGACGTGCCGATGAAGAGCCGGCCCTTGCTGTCCTCCTTGACGTCGAACACCGAATTCGAGGTGAGGCCGTCGTCGGTGGTGTAGGTCCGGAAGTCCGCGCCGTTGAATCGAGTGAGCCCGCCGTAGGTGGCGAACCACATGTAGCCGAGGTGATCCTGCTGCATGGCCAGCACCTGCGCCTGCGGCAGCCCCTCGCTGTTGGTGTAGTGACGGAAGTTGAGCACCTGCGCCACGGCGGCGCCCGGCCTAACGAGGCCCAGCGCAACGCCGAGCGACAACGGGATGAGCCACCGGCCCCGATGCGGGCCGGCGCGGTGCGCGGCGTGGTTGTCGATGAGCGGCGTCATGCGAGTGAGGCGCGTAAGCTGTTGAAGCCGTGCCGTTGCCCGATCGACTCCGATCGGCAGCGTCGCGGCTTCGCCCGGCTCTCGTAGTGTGGACGCGCTTCACGCGTCATCCGTAACCCGCGCTGACCATTGGATTCGGCCAACACAAAGCCGATTACAAACCCGCCCTGTATTTTGCTGCCGTGACCAACTCCTCAACGCCACACCTCGTCCTCGTCAACCTTGGCACGCCCGAGGCCCCCAGCCCGGAGGCGGTCCGCGAATTCCTCGAGGAGTTCCTTAGCGACCCCGCGGTCGTCGATCTACCGCGCTGGCTCTGGCTTCCAATCCTGCACGGCATGGTGCTCCGGTCGCGGCCGGCACGCGTATCAGAGCAGTACGCATCTATATGGTTGCCGGCCGGCTCACCGCTGCGGGTGGGAACGCAGCAGTTGGTGCGCGCCGTGCGCGACGCCGCCGGGCCACGATTCACGGTGAGCGAGGCGTATCGCTACGGCGAGCCGTCGCTCGACTCCACGATGCAGCGGGTGGCGAGGGAAACCGAAGGACCAGTGATCGCTGTTCCGCTCTTCCCGCAACGCACCGAGGCCACCACAGGAACCGCGTTCCAGTGCGCCCGAAAGGCGGCGGCCCGCGCCGGCATCGGACACCGCCTGGTGGAGCGACTCATCGCGCCTGACGACGCAGGCTACGTGGCATCCCTGGCGGTGCGCTGGAGAGAGGCGCTGGCCAATGCGACGCGGCCGCCCGAACACCTCGTTGTCTCGTTCCACGGTATCCCTGTGCGGTACAATCGTCGCGAGAAGGGCATCTACGTGCGCGATTGCGAGACGACAACACGCGCGTTCCTCGCCGCGATCGAGTGGCCGGTGGAGCGGGCCACGCTCGCGTATCAGTCGCGCTTCGGGCCGGAACGTTGGCTTACGCCGGCCACGGCCACGGTGCTGGCTGAACTCCCCGGACAGGGTGTGAAATCCATGGCCGTGGTGACGCCCGGATTCCTGACCGACGGCCTCGAAACCGCGGAGGAAATCGGGATTCGCGGCCGCGAGACGTTTCTCTCGGCCGGCGGCGAGGCATTTACCCGGGTGCCCGGCGTGGAAAGCGAACCCTCGTTCGTTACCTCGCTCTGCTCGCTCGTGGTGATCTAGAGCTGACAGTCCGGTAGGCAATCGTAGGACCTGGGGTCAGGGGAGCCCGGATTCTGAGGTGCCATGACGCGACTGTGACACTCGCCTTCGCGGTCGAACCTATCATCCCGGCCGGACCTCTCCTTCCACGCGAAACCAGGGTTTCCGTATGCTCGGCAACCTCTGGGAGACGAGCCTTTATCCGGGGCGCGGTCCGGAAGGACATCTGCTCATCCGGGCGATGCTTGGTGGAGCGGTCGATCACGACGCGGGTGCGCTGGATGAGCTGCAGGCGCTGGCGCTGGTGCGCGAGGAAGTTGCTCGCCTCTATGGCATCACGGGGCGCCCGGTGTTCGAGCAGGCCGTCCCCATACCTCGCGCGATTCCACAGTACGAGGTGGGGCACCGCCATCGGGTCGCATCGGTGGAGCGCGCGCTGGCGAGGCTCCCCGGGTTGCATGCGACGGGCTTCGGGTTGCGCGGCGTGTCCTTCGCCGACGCGGCGACCGATGGCGTGGACACCGGCCTGCGCGCCGCGGAGGAGATTCTTGGTGCCCGGTCAACGCTCCGGGAGTCGTGACAGGAAGTCCCGCAGATAGCCGCCCCACACCGCGGGCAACGAGTGCGTTCCATGGCCCCGCGTGACCTCGCTGACGGGAATGAGGACAAACTTCGCATTCGGCACGCGCGGCAACAGCCGCTCCATCAGGCCAAGCTCCGGCGGATTCACCATGTCATCGGCGGAGTTCACCGCCAGCACCGACGCCGTGACATGCACCAGGTGTGGAGACGGATCGCAGTCCCGGGACTGCGTCGAAGTAATAAAGCATGTCGTTGGCGTCCGTCGTCAGGAACCGTGACTCGACGTACCGGACGATGGCCGAGTCGGCCGCCTCACGAGTCGGGGCCTGACGCTGCTGCACCAGCGGGGCGCTGGTCATCATGAACAGCATCCCGAGCGACGCTCGCAGCCCCGGCGGTCGCGCGGTGTACTCCCCGCCCTTCCACTCGGGATCGTTGCGGATGTAATCGAGGATCATCCGCCGCATCATACGATTTCGTCCGGCAATGGCGCTGGGTACGCAGGCCATCGGCGCGAGGCCGTCGGCGAATCCGGGATGCGTGTACCCATCGGGACTGCGATACTCGTCCTCATGTTCATCTCGCTTGTCTGCGTCTTCAGTCTCGTCGCAGCCCGTTCAGTCTGCGCCGGTTCGTCTCCGCGCCGATCTGTCCTCTCGCGTTCGCAATCGCAGTGCTGTCTCGGCACACCTGGGCACCGCCCCTGAGGAAGTTGCGCGCGGAGGAAATACGCAATCGGTCATCGTGACCAGTCCTTTGCCGCGGGGCACGTAGCATCACGGTGAACGCGTGTTGCCCCGGAACGGTGGCCAGCTCTGGTGCAACCCCACGGTGATCGCCGAGCGACGAGTGGTGAGCCCGGTCGCGAGATCGACGCGCACGATGCCGAGCTGCCCGTCCAGAATGCCAATCCGGATGCCGCCGCCTGCATCGAGATGGAGCCGATCCCGCCCTGAACCGTCGGCGGGATCCATGATCTGGGCGCCGTCGACAAAAATGCCGACGGCCAGCGTGAACAGCCCGGCCCGATAGACCGGTTGGTCGCCGGAGAGGCCGCCATGGATTATGCCCCTCCCCGTGGTCGCGCCCGGGAGCAGGCCGTCCAGCGTCCGGCGCTGCGCGCGAAGGGGAATGACCCACGGGTCATCCCCGCTCGCCACCGGCCTCACACCGAGCGGTGCGCTGTGGCTCGTTAGGTCGACACCGAGGCGTGCCGACCAGGAGCGGCGGCTGAGCCCCACGGCAGAAGACCACTGCGTCCGTACATAGCCTTGGATCCAGGAGGGATGGTTCGCCAGTGTCTGCGCGTAAACTCCGGTCGTCGCGATGACGAGCCGGTCACCGGCGGCGCGAAACTCCGCGCCCGCGCTCACATCCAGGTACTTCCTGCCCCCTGACCATCGCTCCAGGCCAAGCCCCGCGTACGGACGCAAGGCGGGGTTGATCCAGCCACCGAAGGCCACGCCGCCGGCACTCCGGCTCTCCTCGAAGACGCCCGTTGGCGCGCTGTCGACGGCGAAACGGAATCGTTCCCGGATGCTCTCCAGGCTCATCACGCCGCTGAAGCCCAGGCGGACGGGCACTTCGACCCCAAGCGCAAACCGCGGATGGGCGTGCTCCCAGCGCCACTCGGCGGTCCAGAGTTCTCCCGCGCCAGTCGGCGTCGCAATCGACACTCCGATTGCATGCTGAGTCATCGCGCGAACCGCGTTTGCCGCAAGCAGCCGTGACGCGAGTCCCAGCACCGGACGCTCGACCACCACGGCGCGCACCTCGGCACGCCCCCCGTCCACCGGTTGATAGTCCACCGTGGCCCGGCGCACCGCGCCGAGGTCGGCAACGCGGCGACGGGCGAGCGCCAGGCCGGCGGGAGTGAGCACGGTCCCGTTAGGCACATCCACCGCCTCGGCGATAGTCCGGAACCGAATCTCCCGGACCCCGTCGATCCGGGTCAGGTCCACGATGGGGAGGCCGACCTGATTCCAGGCCCGGAGCGCCCCCTCCCGATCTCCGGCGAGATACCGGCTCGCCGCCAGAAGTTTCCAGGCGTACACGTCATCCCTGACTCGAGCCACGTACTGAGCCGACAGGTGAATGGCCTCCGTCAGCCGCCGCTGCTTGAATCGTACGCCGGCGAGTTCGCGCAGGACCAGCGGCTCGTCAGGGCAGGCACGCCCAGCCTCGCCTAACAAGTCGGCGGCGTCTTCCAGCCGCTGGGCGGCGACGGCGTCGAGCGCCCGGTCGACCCATGGCCGACAGGGCATCGAATCGACCGGAGGGCGCAGCAGCGAGTCAATGACCTGTGGCTTTTGCGGCGGCGGGGGCTCTGCTGGCCGTAGCACCATCGCCCATCGTTCGCCGCCGCTCCATTCCGCCAGGAAGCGAGCCTCGTCGACGGAGCGGGAGGGCGCACTCGCCGGGTCGTGGAAGGTGACCCGCCCATCGGACCAGCCTAACAAGACGACGTAGTGGTACCGGTCGGGAGCGACCTCGATGAGCGCCACAACGGGGACACCCTCGCCGAGTATCCGGCGCACCTCTTCCGGCGTGCCATCAAAGGCCCGCGTCTCCCACCCGCGGGCGCGTGCGGCCGCGGCGAGATCGGAGGTGCGGATCCCCCGCAGCTCCGGCCGGACCAGATCGGCGAAGTCCTCGGCGTAGACACCGCGCCGCCCCCACCAGCGCTCGACCATCGCGACTGCCGCCCCGCCGCAGAGCAATTCCGACTGAGGGAGATACGGGACGTCCAGAACGGTCGGCACCCGATCGGATGACGCCGCAGACAGCGACTGGGCGGACGCAGGCGCGCCGCCCAGTGCCACACCAAGACAGCCTAACGCGATGACCGAGCGGACGATCCGCCGCACCGGTGGCGCGGCGCTAATTCGTCAGCAGGATGAGGATCAGCAGGATGATAATGATGACCGTCGTGCTGATGACTATCTGATCACCGCCGGCCAGGTCGCGGTCGGCCGCGCGGGTACGATCGGCCAGTTGACTCAGCGTGGCTTCATCCAGCGTGCTGACGATGGCGGCCAGTTCGGACGTCTGTATCCCCATCTTCGCGGCGACCTCGTTCACGCGACTGTCCTGCAGGAAGCGCTGCACAGCCTTCTGGTTCGGGGCCGGCGCCTTGAGGACGGCGGATTCCAGCTCCGTGATGCTGACGGCACTCCGCGCCTGGGCCGCGACGGGCGCGGACGCTCCCGCCGTGGTCAACATCACGATGGCCGATACTGCGATGAGTTTCAACACAACGTCTCCTTGGATAGGGTCGCCGCCGAACTTCCCCCCGGCCAGTGGCCTCGTCAGGCGCACAGAGACGCGGCCTGGGAGCGCACGCCCCGGAAGGGAGTTGGTCCTTACGGAACGTGCCGTGGTGCTGGATGGATTGCCATCGCTCTTTGGAAGGATTCCCTTCTCCCGAATCGCGGCCGGGAACCACGGACGGTGAGCGAAGTTCAGGACGCCGACGACGCGGTCCGCCTGGGAGCAGACCGGTCAACCACCCCGAACGCGAAGGGGCTCACCGCGCGCCCGGCCGCGAGGAACCCGGCCACGCCGATGACCGCACGCGCGGCGTCAAGTCCCGTCGTGTCAGAGCTCGTTACGCTTCATCAACTCTACGGCGCGGTTCGCGGCACGCGCGGTCAGCGCCATATAGGTGATCGACGGGTTCTGGTTCGCGTTCGACGTCATGCACGCGCCATCGGTGACGAACAGGTTCGGCACGTCCCACGACTGGTTCCATTCGTTCAGGACCGACGTCTTCGGGTCCCGACCCATGCGCGCGGTGCCCATCTCGTGGATGACAAGGCCGGGCGGGTTATCCTCCTCGATCGGCGTGATCTCCGTCGCGCCGGCCGCCTCCAGCATCTCGCTGGCCGTGACCACCATGTCCTTCAGCATCCGCCTGGCGTTGTCGTCGTAGCGACACTCGATCCGCAGGGTCGGGATCCCCCAGGCATCCACCACGTTCTTGTCGAGGTGCGCGCGATTCTCCGCGCTGGGCAGGAGCTCACCGAAGCCATACACGCGAATCGTCCACGGGCCGAGGTCACGGATGAGCGACGCCTTGAAGTCCGCCCCGAAACCGGGGGACGTCCGCCCCCTGGTCCAGCCAACGCGGGACGCCCGCCCCTGGAAGGCATACCCGCGCTGGAAGTCGGGATGCCGGCTCGCGACGTTGCGGAAACGCGGGATGTAAAAGCCGCTTCGGGCATTCCCGACGGTTGTCCGGTCCGCCAGCCAGGGCACGATGCCGTTGGCGCCGCCGCCCATGATGTGGTCCATCAGGTAGCGCCCGAGGACACCGCTCGAGTTCGCGAGGCCATCGGGGAACTCCGCCGTGGCCGAGTTCATGAGGATGCGCGCCGACTCCAGCGTCGAAGCGCAGAGAAAGACGACGCGCGCGCGATACTCGATCACCTGCCGCGTGTTCGCATCGATCACCCGCACGCCGCTCGCGCGGCGGGTGTGCGGATCGAACATGACGCTGTGCACGACGCTGAACGGGCGCAGCGTGAAACGCCCCGTGGCCTGCGCCGCCGGCAGCGTCACGTGGACGCTGTTGAAGTACGAGAACGTGGCGCATCCGCGTTCGCAGGGGCCGCAGAAGTGGCACGCCTGGCGCCCGTTGTGCGCCTGGCTCAGGATCGCGACACGCGCGTTCGTCACGAGGCGCTCGCCGCTGAACCGCTGGCGAACGGCGTCACGAAAGCGCTCCTCTGCACAATTCAGCGGGAACGGCGGGAGGAACTGCCCGTCGGGAAGGTGCGCGAGTCCTTCCGGATTGCCCTGCAGCCCCACGAAGCGCTCGACGTAATCGTACCACGGCGCGATGTCGCGGTACCGGATGGGCCAGTCGACGCCGACGCCTTCCCGCGCGTTGGCCTCGAAGTCCAGATCGCTCCACCGATAGCACTGGCGTCCCCATGCGATGGAACGCCCGCCGACCTGCCGCCCGCGGATCCAGCTGAACGGCTGGTCGTCAGGCGTCGTGTACGGGTTGTCGAGGTCGTTCACGAAGAACTTGCCGGAGTACTCGTCGCAGGCATAGCACGTCCGCTGGATGGGCTGGTATCGCTCGAGCGCCTTCCGGTCGCCCAGTCCCCGGTACGGCATCTCGTACGCGGGCACGTGCTCCACGTAGTCGATGGCGGGATCGATCGGCCGCCCTGCCTCGACGCAGAGCGTGTTGAGGCCCTGCTCGCTCAGCTCCTTGCCTGCCCAGCCCCCCGTAATGCCGGAGCCGACCACGATGGCGTCGAATGTCGTCGATTGCATCGATGGCCCCCGTCAGGCCGGCGCGCAGCCGTCGAACGCGGTGAAGAACACCTGCGTCTTCAGGACGTCGCGCTGCACAGCCTCGGCGGTGAAGTACCCGTAGACGGCAAGCGACTTGACCTGCCCGAAGGCGTGCCCCGCCCCGCTCGTGGCCGCGCGCTCGCCATCGAGCATACGCAACAGGCCTGCCTGACGAGTTGCGCCGAGGCCGGTGAACGTCGCCGCGCCCTGCGCCCGCACCCGTGCGTCGATGTCGGCGAGGCCGTCGAGCAGCGCGCGTCGTTCCGGCTCGCTGGCCCAGTCGGTGACGACATGATCGATGAACTCGGGCACGCGCACGTCGAGTGCACCCGGCGTATCGGTCCGGGGGATCATCGCATCGACCAGCCGGCGGACCAGCTCCTGCTGCGTCGGATCGAACGTCCGGAAACGGGCGCCGCCCTGAATCGCCTCGTGCACCCGCTCGGCGATCCCCGAGGCAGCTTCGGCGGTCCCGGGCAGGAAGGGCACGGCGGCAATGGCGCCGAGGAGGCGAACGGATTCGCGTCGATTCATGCGGGGCTCCTCGC
>DATCIJ010000045.1:0-9711 GCA_036507855.1 Gemmatimonadaceae bacterium
TGTCCCATGATGTACGTCGCGATGAACCGGAAGATGGGATTGTAAACCTCCCCGTGCTCCGAGATAGTAACGCGAGTCGCGTTGCCCTGTGGCTCGAGCGCGTAGGCCCACGCACCGCCGTAAGGCAGGTCCTCGCCGACAATCCGCATAACGAGCCGCGTGGGCGGGACGAGCTGCTCGACTTCCATCGTCATGGGTCCCGTCGACGATTCCTCCGTGACGCGTTGCCGGCCGGTGGTGGAATCCGTGGTGACCGTGACGCTCTTGAGGTCCTTGCGCCAGGACGGTGCGGCATTGAAGTCGGTGATCGTGTTGAACACGACGTCCATGGGCGCACCGACGACTACCGACCGCGATGCCACATGTCCAACTGGCAGGCGACCGCCCAGCAGCGCGACGATGCCTGCCATGGCGGCGATTGCGAGCAGAATGGCGACGATCACTTTCAACATGCGGGTCCTCGGGAAGCAGGGAGCGACGCGCGGAATCTGTACCGCGCCGGCGCCTGCGGCGAGGGTTCCTCAGCACTCGGCGCTCATTCCACGCCTCCGGCGGCCTCAATCAGTCCCATCGCCGGCTCACTCACGAAGATCGGTGCGTGAAAGCGTCGTCCGAAGGACAGCGGCGTAACGTTGCGATAGTCATGCCGCGTGGTATCGCCATGTCCCTCGTGCAGGCTTTTCCAGATCGACGCGCGGGCGTTGGGGTCCGCCCCGTGGTCCAGAAGCAGCTGAGCGAAAGGGGCCACGAAGGGGCCCCGCTTCTGATAGTTCATCCAGAAGTTCGGCTGCGACACTACCGTGTTGAAGAGCGGCGTGTAGCCACCGAAACCGCTCGCGCCGACGCGCGATCGTGCGTTCACGTCGGCACCCTGGGCAATCAACCAGCGCGCGATCTCCATTTCGTCGTACTCGACGCACATGTGCAGCAGCGTCGTACCGCCTAACGGCGTGCCGACGGTGGCGTTGCCCGGGAGACCACACAGCAGTTCCTCGGGATAGATGTCCCGATGGCTCCAGGTGCGGCTGAGCATCTGTGGATCACGGTGGAGGTGTTCTTCCAGCAAGTCGATGCGGCCGCGGTGCAGCGCGAACGGCGGTGTTTCAGGCAGCCGAACGCCGTGCTTCACGTACATCTCCAGAATCGCGTGTTTCGCCTCTGGATTCCGGGCATCGGTCTGCAGAACGGTCTCCACCGGCGCCAGGAGTGTGCCGTCGTCGTCGTACATCCGGACGTCGCCGAACTCGAAGATCACGGCCGTGCCCCCAACGCTCAACGTGTAGGCGGGTCCGCCTAACGCTCCATCGGGCGGCTTGGGGCTGCCGAGCATCTCGTGCAACAAGCGGGCCGTGCCGATCTGGCTCTGAAGGGTGGCGCGGCCAAGGGCCGCTTTGTGGTCCGTCGCGCCCATCCGGTCGAGCATGCGGATGATCTCGTCGTGGCCGAGGTTGGCCGCGTACGTCATCGGCGGGCCCCAGTTGCTGTTTTTCCGTATCAGCGCGTCCTCGTGAATCAGGCGGGGGTTGTCCGTGACCAGTTTACGGACCGTCCTGATGTCGTTCTTCCAGATCGCCTTGACCAGTTCCACCGCCTGGACCAATCGTGTCCAGCTCGACGCGTAGTAACTGCGTGCGAGCACAAGCTGCGCGTCGGCAAGCTTCGCGCTTGGCGGGTCGATGGGATCGGGATGGAACTCGCGCAATTCCTCGACTGCGTCGGTGGCGCCCGCGTGGATAGATCGGAGGAGGTCCTTGGCCTGGTGCTTGAGCTGCCTCAGGTCAGGACAGACGGGCAGGTGACGATGGGGCACGACGAGCCTCCTTGTGAGTGCCCGTGGTCCGCTGTCGTCGGGCAAGGAGGGTCGTGTGAACCGCCTTACTCAATCACTGCTCAGGTGGACTCGGTCCTTTCCGCGGACGGGAGGCGCCCTGCGCGCCTGCGTCATGGTGCCTCATGGATCGATCGCCGGCAAGAACCCGGCGTGGCGAACTCTGGCGCAGGCCGTCCGCCGTCGACACTTTCGGTGTTTCCGAAAAGAGGCCACCTGATGAACGGAGTTGGGCCATGGGTTGCGGTCCAACCTCGCATGAATCCCGCGGCGATCCTTGGCAAGTTGCCAATGAGGGCCGGCGTAACGCTCCGCTTCCGCATTCCGGTGAGCGTCGTGCCGGCGGGCGCCACGGGGGTTCTCGTGTTTGCGTGGGCTGGAATCACCGGTGACAATCCAGGTGGTGCCTCCTTCTGGCATCTCTCGGTGACCATCCCGGGCGGCGGAGAGAACTTCTTTTCGCTCCTCGCAAAGGCCGCGTCAGGCAGCGCTGGGGCGAATTCCCAGGCGTTCTGGCTGCCGATGCCGAGCGACGCGATGATCCAGGCCACGCTGTTGGGCGCCGACCTGCCCGACCCCGACAACGACGGAGAAGTCGAGATCCATGGTTACCTTCCGGCCTGACGCCCGGGCCACCTGGCGCCCGCGCGATCAATGGGCATGGTGATCCAGCCGGGGACCGTGCTGGCGGGACGCTACACCGTGCTTCGTGAACTCGGGCGCGGGGGCATGGCCACCGTGTACGTGGCGGAGGACGCGCGTCTCAACCGCCGGGTGGCCGTGAAGACGCTGATCCCCGAGGTGGCCGCGGCCATTGGCGCCGAGCGATTCCTCCGCGAAATCGCGGTGGCGGCGCGCCTCTCGCATCCCCTCATCGTCCCGTTGCTTGACTCGGTCGCACTCGACCAGGACGGCGCCGCCGGACCGCCGCTGTTGTTCTACGTCATGGCCCTGGTCGACGGTGAGTCGCTGCGCGACCGACTCAATCGTGAGCACCAACTGCCAATCGACGATGCCGTGCGCATCGCACGTGACGTCGGCGTTGCGCTGGCGTACGCGCACGAACAAGGGGTCGTCCATCGCGACATCAAGCCGGAGAACATCCTGCTCTCGAAAGGCGCCGCCGTGGTGGCCGATTTCGGGATCGCCAAGCTGCTGGCCGGCGACGAACGGGGCGATTCGCAATTGACGGAAACCGGCATGTCGATCGGCACCGCGGCGTACATGAGCCCCGAACAGGCGACCGCTTCAGCCGACGTCGATGGCCGGAGTGATCTCTACAGCCTGGGCTCGGTGCTGTACGAAGCCCTCGCCGGTGAAGCGCCCTTCACCGGCGCCACCGTGCAGACGATCCTTGCCAAGCGTCTCACCGATCCGGCGCCCAGCGCGCGCCGGCTGCGCGATACGATTCCGCAGGCGCTGGACGACGCAATCATGCGCTGCCTCCAGCGCGTACCGGCCGACCGCTTCGCGACCGCCACCGAGTTCGTCGAAGCGCTCGATCGCTCGCGGCTGGTAACGACGCCGCTGCCGGGCCTGACGAGCCCGACGCCAGCCGCTACCTTCGCGCCGCCGTCGTCGCCAGCGTCGCCAGCGAAAAGGATTCAATGGGTTCACGCGGCAATCGCGGTTGCTGTCGTCGCGGGTATCGCGCTCGCCGGTCGAGCCTTTCTGCCACGTGACGGCGACGCCACCTCCGGATCGGCTCCAGCGACCATTCACGCACTTGCCGTCCTGCCCTTCGAGGATCTCAGCGAGTCGGGAAGCCAGGCGCACTTCAGCCTCGGCATGACCGACGAGTTGATCACCGCGCTTTCGCGACTCCCGGGACTGCGGGTTGCGGCGCGCACCTCGTCGAGTGTCGCCAAGGCACGCGGCGGGGACGCGCGCGCGATCGGGAACGCACTGCAGGTCGACGCGTTTCTCGACGGGAGCGTGCGCCGCGCCGGCGATTCCCTGCGGGTGAGCGTTCAGCTGGTGAATACCAGCGACGGCAGCACACGCTGGAGCAATACGTATGACGGCTCGCTGCGGGACGTCTTCACGGTGCAGGAACGAATCGCGCGCGCCGTCGCCAGCGCGCTCGAGATCGAACTCGCCGCCTCGCGCGAGCTCGTGTCGCGGCCAACGGCCGACATCGATGCGTATCAGCTCTACCTGAAAGGACGACTCGCGCTCTCCCAGCGATCCAACAACTCACTCCACGAGGCAGCGCGCTTTTTCCAGCAGGTCGTGGATCGCGATCCTGCTTCGGCGCGGGCGTGGACCGGACTGGCCGATGCCTACGCGGTGCTCGCGCTGAATTACTGGGGGCCACCTGGCGACTACTACGCCCGCGCAAAGGCGGCCGCCCTCCGCGCGGTCGAGCTGGACTCCACCATCGCCGAGGCGCATGCGTCGCTCGCGACGGTGAGTTTCCTGTACGACCGCAATTGGGCCGCCGCCGAGCGGTCCTTCCGTCGGGCCATCGATATCGATCCGAATTATCCGACTGCTCACTACTTCTACTCGATCTTCCTCTCCGGCCGGCTCAGGGACAGTGAGGCGGTCGTGGAAGCCCGGCGCGCGAAGGAGCTCGATCCGCTTTCGCCGCCACTCTCGCAGGGTGTCGGGATGGTGCACGTCCTCGCCTCTCGTCCGGTAGAGGCGATTCCACTCCTGCGTGAGGCGACGAGCACCTTCCCCGAGTATTACTTCCCGTACGCGTGGCTCGGTCTTGCGCTGGCGCGTGCCGGCCAGCCTGACGAGGGAATCGCGGCCGGGCGGCGCGCCCTGGCACTCGCCCCGGACAACGTGCTCGTCGAAGCGTTCCTGGGCATGACGTTCGCCGCGGCTGGGCATCGCGCCGAGGCACTGCGGATTGCCGAACGCATCGCCAGTCGACCCGGTGATGCCATCCCGTTCACGTATCTCGCGCGAATCTACGCCGGCGCCGGCGACCGGGATCGGGCGTTCGAATGGCTGGCCAAGGCTGTGCGAGCGCACGAAGGACAGGTCGCCGCCATGCTCACCGCCGGTTTCGAGAACATCGCCAGTGATCCACGCTTCGATGCCATCGCTCGCCAGGCTGGTGTGAAGTGATGCTGTAGCCGCGCTGCCCGCTGCCCGCTGCCCGCTGCCCGCTGCCCGCTGCCCGATATCCCCAACCATCCGATCGGAGATCCAGATGCGCCACGTCATTCGACCAGCCATCGTCTTGTTAATCAGCCTTGCGTGCGCGCCAGAGGAACAGGCGGTCGTGCCCAGCGTCGTGCTGGACACGGCAGGATATGTGGAGCCCGCTCGGGTCGGCACTTTCCCGTCGCCCAAGGCGGTCATCGATGGATGGATCGCGGCCGGCGACACGATGAAGATCCGCCAGCATGCCTGGGACATCTGGGCGGTGTTGACGAGTCCCTCAGGCAAGGGCGACCTGCCCGTGTGGGAGACGTTCTACTCCGGGCACGAGATCTTCGAGCTCGACAGCACCGACACGCAGGAGATGCTCCGTCACCCGCGTGATTTCGAGATTCCGCGACAATCCGTGCATGTCCGGCGGGCGGCTGTCCTTCGCAACGAAATCCCCGTGGACGTGGATGAGCGGCGCACCTCGTTCAACCGCTTCTCGCGCAGCACCGCCGAGTACATAACGAGTCACCGGCTGAACTTCACCGAGACGCTCGACTCGATCAACACCGCTTTCAACGCCGCCAACACGCCGGTCGCACAGCGGCAGGTCTTTGTCTCACCTCCCGATTCCGTCGATCCGCGTTCGCTGGTGCTGAAGGTGGTGTTCCAGTTCATCAGCGGCGACAGCGTGACCGCGGTCCCCTACTGGAACGGATACGGTCCTGACGCATCGACGAGCGACACGCTGCCGGTGCCCGACACCTGGCGCCAGGGCATTGCCATAGACCCCACGGGAAAGCTTCCCATCGGCAGCACGATCGTCATGCCGGTGAACAACGAGCCACCGCGCGCCCTCAAGGTGTTCCACCTGAATCAGTTCTACTGGATCAGGTTGACCCAGGCGGATGTGGATCATTTCAGCACGTTCGTCAGGCCACAGACCGATGACGTGGGGGCCGCAAATCGCACCGACTCGACCAGTCTCATGGAGATGGTGAAGCCGGGGAACATCGCGCTGCTGATGGCGATGCACGTTACGGGCAAGGAGATCCCGAACTGGACGTGGCAGACGTTCTGGTGGAGTCCGTTCCCGATGGACCCGCACTTTGGCGCCGACCGGCCCAAAACCATTCCGGCGCCGTGGAACAACTACAACATGAACTTCGCGTACATGATGACGAACCCGAACGGAGCGCCGCGCGTGGCGTTCAATCCGTATCTCGAGACGAACCTGAATGGACGGTTTCCGACCGATACGAGTGCGAGGTGGTTCGGCGTTCAGACGAACTGCATGACGTGTCACCGCCTGGCGGCGCGAGGGGTGGTCGATACGTCGCTCACATTCGCGCCCTACGGTCCGGCGCAGTTCATCGATCCAGGGGATTCCTCTCTGTTCGCGGGAATCACCAAGATCGACTTCCTGTGGTCGGTGGCGTTCCGCGCGAGGCCGGCGGCGCAGGCACCACGCGTCGTGCGTCGCCGACAGTGATCGCCTGGCCACGTTAACTGCCTGACGTCCGCGACTGGTGTCGACACGATGAGTCTGCTGATCGCCGGCGCGGCCGGGATCGGCTCGTGATCGGGATTGGCCGGTTCGTCATTCGGTCGACTCCGCCGCCGGAGTGACTCGTCCGCCTGACCGGGCCCGCCGGCCTAACGCGGCACGTCTCGTCCTTCGCCGAAGCCGAGCACCCAGAAGCGCGTCTCCTGCGCGGCGGCGATGCGCTCCGGCGCTTCGGTCTCGCCGTCGTCGGCCAGTAGGAACGTGCCGAAGTGCGTGGCCACGGTCGTGCGGGCGCCGAGTTGCCGGTGGGCTTCCAGCGCCTGCTCGGGCGACATGTGCACCCGCGACATGAACCACTCGGGCCGGAACGCGCCGATCGGGAGCAGTGCGAGCCTCGGCTCGCCCAGCCGGGCGCGGATCTCGGCGAAATGTTCGCCGAATCCCGTGTCCGCGGCGAAGCAGATGGAGCCGGACGGCGTCACGATCATGAAGCCCGACCATAACGAGCGATCGCGGTCGTAGAGGCCGCGTCCGGAGAAGTGGCGCGCGGGAATCGCCGTCACCGAGACGCCTGGTGACACGATCGCCGACGCCCACCAGTCCAGCTCCTGGAAGACCGGAATGCCGCGACGGTCGAGGAAGTGACCGTTGCCGAACGGCGTCACCAGTTTGAAACGGTGGTCGCCGGCCAGTCGCTTGAGTGTCGGCAGGTCGCAGTGGTCGTAATGATTGTGGCTCAGCAGAACGACGTCTATTGGAGGAAGGTCCTGAAACCGGATGCCAGCGGGCCGGACACGGCGCGGGCCGAACCATGAGACGGGGCCGCAGCGTTCGGACCAGATCGGGTCGGTGAGGATGTTCACGCCATGGGTCTGCAGCAGCACCGTCGTGTGGTTCACGAAGGTCACGCGCAGTCGATCGCCATCGACTCGCTTTGGCGGCGGCGGTCCGGCGGGTTCGGCGCGATACGTGCTCCAGGCTCCGCGCTGCCGGTTGGCGGCCCACTTCACTGCATCCCGGAAGTCGTTGTGACTGGTGGCGCGCTGGTTCCGGAAGCGCTTTCCGTCGAAGTGATCTGTGACGGGGCCGTGATACGGTGGCGTCGAGACCAGCCAGCCGAGCGTGGCGATCAGGCCCGCGACGACGACGATTGCGAGCACCAGTGAGAGCAAGACGTTCAATACGATCGCCATTCGATTCCTGGATCGGACTCCCGCTAGTGCCGTTCCAACTTGTTTCGCCAAGCCCGTACCGACTTGGCTCGGCTCGATGTATTCGGCGAGAATAGTTGGAACGGCACTAGCCTGGCATCAAGTCGTGGCCGGGGCGTAGTCCAACAAGGAAGTCATGGGCGGGGATGCATCGCACGCCGTGGACGGTGAGGCGCTCGTCGCCACGGTATACGAGGATCGGTTCGCATGACGGATAGTCGTCCCTGAAAGTACGGAGTGCACGAACGTCTTCGGCACGGACGCTCGACGCATTCTTCACTTCCACGGCCCAGAATCCGTCCGGGCCGTAGACGATGAAGTCGATTTCGCTTCCGGCGCGCGTGCGCCAGTACGAGAGTTCGAAGTCACTTCGTCCATAGGCGACCCAGGCGCGCAGATGTTGAGCAATCAGCCCCTCGAGGGCAGCTCCTTCGATTTCCTGCGGCCGGTCCAGTGGTCCCGCGGGGCGGAGTGCGCGGTAGACCCCGGCATCGAAGAGGAAGAGCTTCGGGTGCGCGACGGTTGCCCGTTGCGCCTTGCGAGTGAACACCGGCAGACGCCATGCCAGCAGGAGGTCTTCGAGGATTCCGAGGTAGCCTTCCACGGTCTTGCGACTGAGCCAGGTGGTCTTGCCGGTACCGCGGGGTCCGAGGAGGAAGAAGCTTCGGTCCGGTAGCTGCTGAAATCTCCCTGGAGTCGCCTTTTTGCGACCAAAGTGGCTCTGTTCGCTGACGGACAGAGATTGTACTTCGATTTATCATGATTATCTTATGACATGCTTCAGCGTGCTCTCTCCCTGCCGGCTAAACCTGAACAGAGCTTTTTCCTCTGGGGACCCCGGCAGGTGGGAAAGAGCAGCCTGCTTCGCGCGACGTACCCGGACGCGCGGATCGTTGACCTGCTGCAGACCGACACCTTTGTACGCTACGCCCAACGACCCGCGCTGCTACGCGATGAGCTTCGCGACGCCCCTCGGCGCACGCTGACAATCCTCGATGAAGTCCAGAAGGCACCGGCGCTCCTGGACGAGGTGCACTGGCTCATCGAGAACGGCGGATTGGTGTTCGCGCTCTGCGGATCGAGTGCGCGCAAGGTGCGCCGCGGCCACGCGAACCTGCTCGGCGGGCGGGCAGTGCGTCACGAGCTTTTCGGATTGATCGCGTCGGAAGTCGGGGCCGATTTCGACCTCCTCCGTTTCCTCAATCACGGCTACCTGCCACGTCACTACCTCGCCGAGGATCCGGCGCGGATGATTCGCGCGTATGTGGATGACTACCTCAAGGAGGAGATTGCCGCCGAGGGGCTTGTTCGCCGGCTCCCACCGTTCGCGACATTTCTGTGGGCGGCTGCAGTGGCCGAAACGGAACTGGTGAGCTTCACGAACGTAGCGCGCGAATGTGGCGTCTCAGCCAACACCGTGCGGGAGTACTACCAGATTCTCGTTGATACTCTTCTGGGCAGGTTCCTGCCTGCGTACACCGCGAGGCCGAAGCGGCGGGTGATCCAGTCACCGAAGTTCTATTTCGCGGATGTGGGCGTCGTGAACCATCTCGCGCGTCGCGGGCGCCTCGAGCCGCGCAGCGAGTTGTTTGGCAAGGCGCTCGAGAACTACGTCTTTCACGAACTGACGGCGTACCTGGAGTACCACGACCGCGACATGCCCTTGGCCTACTGGCGGCTGGCAAGCGGGATCGAGGTGGACTTTGTCGTGGGTGACATGGTGGCCGCGATTGAGGTGAAGGCGACGGAACAGGCTGGCGGCCGGCACTTCTCTGGACTGCAGGCGATCAAGGAAGATCATCCGGAGCTGGGTCGGCGCATCTTTGTGTGCATGGAGCCCCGGCGCCGTGTCCGGGAGGACGGCATCGAGGTCCTTCCAGTGACGGAGTTCCTGCGATTGCTGTCAGCCGGCGAATTGTTCTGAGTTGTGCAGGTCGCGGGACATGCTCCGCCCTGACTGGCGTCGTGGCATCTTGCATCACCGAGTGAACGCGGTCGCGTCCTCGGCTTCGGACTCTCGGCTTGGCCGCTCGAATCGACGATTCCCGATCTCGAAGGAA
>DATCIJ010000046.1:0-5472 GCA_036507855.1 Gemmatimonadaceae bacterium
GGTACCGTTGGACGTCGCGGTTGTGACAACAGGGGTACAGCGGTCGCGCGGACCCGATGTCCTGCAGAGCGAGGGATCCATCTGGTGGATTTCGAATACCCCGGCGGGAATTCCGGTGAGCGCCGTCGTTATGGAGGCGCCTGTATCGTTGATGAGGTTCACAACGATTGACCCCGATGGTGATTTCCACGCCACCGCCTTCACGCCCGGACCTCGATCGGCAGTCTCCGTGCAACCCGAACAATTCAGGCCCAGGCGCACATACCCCGGTCGGATGAACTGGCTGAACTGCCGTGCCACCCAGAATGCGGGATTCAGATAGTAGGTGGAAAGATCATGCTCGAGGTTGATCAGGTTCTGTGCGGATCCCTGGCCCACCACGCAGCCCATGGCCGAACACACGTTGTAGATACCTAACGGCTCCCAGACCGAGATGTCCGCTTCGGTCATGTTGAGGAACATGTCGCGGACGTAGGCAAGGCCGGTGTCGTAGCCGCCATTCCACCAGGACCGGCAGCACACCTCGGTCATGGCGGTTTCCGCTCCAATCGACCGCGCCCGGCTCCGCAGGTCGTTCCGGGCCTTGATCCCCGATTGCGGGGGCCACGGCGTCGTGTAGTCGTAACCGTGGAAGCTCACCCGTTTTACCAGCGCGGCGGCTCCCGTGACGCCTGCGAGGAGGTCATATGTATAGACCGCGGCCCCTGGAGTCGATGAACTCGGCTGCTCGATTCTTGTGCTGACGCCCATCTTCGCGAAGCGCTGACCGAGGGCCACGGTGAGATTGCCCATCCATCGATTTGCCTCAAAGTGTCTCGCGTCAGGTTCATTGTACGTGAACCAGTCAGGCACGAAACCGTAGTTCTGTCGGAACCACGTCAGGTACGCCTCGACCGCCTCCGCACCCTCCTGCACGTTATCGCGCCACCATTGCGGAAGACGGTCAAACTGGAAGTACACAAAGCTCAGGTAGAGGTCGAAGGGTTCACCCCGCGCGAGAACACGAGATCGAACTGGTATGATGGTCCGGTCGATGTGGTCGATCCGTGGATAGACCGGACAGTTGTTGAACACGGCCGGCGCCTCGAGCCCGCCAACGAAACCAGCCATGTTGAGGTTGAAGGGATCGGCGTTATCGTTCGCGGCTCCTTCCAGGGCCTGGAGATAGTGTTGTTCCAGGCGAATCCCCGTGAACCCGAGGTTGTTCACCACCTCGTCGAGGTACGCGCTCAACACGGCATCGGGGACCCTGGCACAGGTGCCATCGACGTACCGATTGCCGCGGACCGTCCAGCGCCAGGCGCGCCACGTCTGGTACGCGGCCCCGTTGAGCGAGATTGAGACGTCGGCGATGGTGGAATTCGACACATCGACGCTCAACTGCCGCTCGCTGGCTGAATTCGACGCGTCGCGAACGCGCACGACAAACGAAAAGCTTCCCTGCTGCGACGGCATGCCGGCTATCTGACCGGTCGAGGGCTGCAGGGTCAGCCCTGGCGGCAGGTCGCCGGATGCAAGGGACCATGTGTAGGGGGATACCCCGCCCTGCGCGATCAGGCTGGCCGAATACGTCGTGGTCGTTGCGGCTCCCGGGAGTTCGGTCGTGAGAATCCGGAGGACGCCAGGACCACTGAGGTTCGACTCAGAACTTCCGCACGCATTCGCTATCAGCAACAGCGCAGGCGCGAGCAGACCGGGCAATGAGATGAGCCTCAGACCGAGGCCGCGGCAGTTGAGTTCATGAAGCATGTCATTCAATGCGTTAGATCAACGAGTAGCCGCGACAATCAGGCGTGGCAAGTCCTTCAGACACCGCGTGCGGCCGTCCCCGCGTGTCTGTGCCAGGGCCTGGAACAGGAAGGGCGCACCCCCCTGCACCGCCTCAGCAATTCAAATGCCGTACCCCTCGCGACGCCGGGGGTTCATGCCAGGAAGGCTGACTGCCCTGACCGCACAGCGCGAAAGGCGTTGATCACAGTTCGGGGGCCCCTCGACCCGCCTAACGTGCACCCCTGAAATGACCGGCCGCCGCCAAGGACGGAACGACAGCGGGCAGGTTGCAGCCACTCGGCGCTGACGTACCCGATGCCGTTCGGTGAGCCTCCAGTACCGCGCGGTTCGAGGGCGTTGGCGGCAGGGGAAGAAAGCCGTCGCCCTGCAGCCCGATGACCTGGCCGTACGAAAGGGCCGTGAAGTACCGGTGTAGATCGGCCCACGACACTCGAGGGTCGTCGCCATCCACCCAACTCCACTCGCGCCGGGGAGAGGGCGACAGGAGTCGCTCGGACACGAACACTTCGGTGCCGGCGTCCCAGGCCGACCGTATGCGTGCCGCAGCGCGTCCGCGCCAGCCCTCCACTGAGGAAGTACCAGGGGACAGCAGGTCGTAGAATCGGACCGGCAGGGGTTTGGCATCTGATGGATAATTCCGGCTGAATTGAACCCGTTCGTCCTGCCAGTGCGAGAAGATGAGAAGCCGCGGTCGGCCCGCCGTCTCGACATCTCGCATCGTTGCCCGCATTCGCTCCCGGTCGGCAGCCACCGCTGATCGGCCTAACGTGAGGGCGTTCGGCACGAGAATCATGACCAGCCACATCACCAGGATGACGCGCGGCCAGCGACTGGCGGCCGCAAAGGCCACGGCGGTCAGCAGCGCCACGCCAGGCACCAGGGGCAGGTATCGCTCGAGATCACCACCCTGCCAGGCGATCGCGAATGCGGCAACCGGGATGGCATTGATGGCGAAGAACGTCAGGCTCCGAGCCGCGAGCCGATGCCGCCGTGCGACGACGATAGCAAGTAGAATCCCGCCGTAGAACCCCAGTATCCCGATCAACGGGAATCCGAACAGCTCGCGGGCGGACACTGGATCCGCGGTATTTCCCAGCAAGTAGCGCTTCACGAGTCTGCCGTAGTCACCTGTCTCGAGGTATGACCTGGCGAACCCCAGGACGGCTCGCGGAAAACCTCCCGTTGAAATGCCGTGATCCGCCGTGGCGGCCCAACCGCCTAGCTCGGCCAGCGAGTCGAATTCAAGGAAGGCCGTCACCCAGGCAGCCGCCACGACGGCTGTCAACGCGCCACCCAGCACGGCCAGCCCCGATCGGACCATGCCACGGCGGACCGCACTCCCGAAGAGGATGGGGCATGCGATCGCCGCCGGAAGCGCCACCGCGAAGGCACCCCACAGCAGAACCGAAGCGCCGAGGAGTGCGCCGGCCGCTATGCTCGCATATGACGGCGAATCATCGTTCGACAGGACGAGCAATGCGACCATGAGGCAGGCCAACGCGGGGAGATAGGACGAGCCCACCTGCGAGTAATTCAGGAACGCCTTGGAAACGAGGATCACGCTCGTGCCGAACGCGGTGGCGGCCACGCTTCCAACCCGTCGCTGGAGCCAGACGGCGCAACTCACGATCGCGATCAGCCCCGCAACCCACGCCGTCCAGCCCAGCTGGATCTGGCTCGAGCGCAGGAGTCCATCCATCTCGCCGCCGGCCTTTGCCGTGCCGAGCAGTTCGAGCAGCACGTACCCCGTGGGGCGCCAGAGCAGATGACCCGGCTCCAGGAATGTGCAGTTCTGGCCGAGGACTCGAGCGACAGCCGAGACAGCCATGTCCGGCGTGTCGGCAACGAAGACAGGATCGGTCAGAAACGTGGCCAATACATACGCGACCGCTGCTGCCGCGGGTGTGGCAATTCCCGAGGGACCATAGGCCGCCCACGTGCCGCTTTCCCCGGGACCAGAGTCGCTTTCGGACACTTCAGCCCGCGCTGCACCGGTCACCCGCTAATTCCTCCTTTTTGGTGCATCGTCGCGTGGGGGCGCGGCGGCGCATCGCGCCGAAGAATAGGCGTCACGCGCCTGTCGCAACATTGCGCGAGCCAAGAAAACGGACGGACAGAAACGAACCATCGTCACGCGAGAATGTGAGGCGCGCGGCTCCAGGTCGAACCGTCCGCCGGACAGAGCAGACGGCCGCCGCCGGTTTCGTGAACGACACCGTTCCGGGACCGGTCGCCCGGGGAAGCGCTACACAGTCGCGGCCGCCGCGGGATTCAGCAGACTCCGACCCTCATACTCGGCGGGCACCGGTGTGCCAAGGAACCGGAGGATCGTCGGCGCGAGATCGACCATACGCGCGTCGGCACCGGAGAACTCGCGATTCATGAAGAGCACGCCGGGAACGAGCTCAGGCGCAACGATGTGATCTCCAGCCCATTTCCGCGTATTGTCCTCGAACAACGTCGCAGGAATCCCACCCAGCGCCGTGGTCCACGAGGCACGGTAGCCTCGGCAAAACTCGACGACGAGGTCGGGCGACTCGTTCGCGAACGGTCCCCTGTAGATCGAGGCTCGCGTCTTCGCCGCCAGGACCGCCGTCGCGCCTCGTTCGGGATCCACCAACCCGGTGAGTCGTTCAGCAAGTTCCTCGGCCAGCGACGCCGCCACGCCCGGATCCACGACGCCCGCGGCCTCCCGCCCCTTGAGATTCAGGTAGATCCCGCCGAAGCCTAACGCATACGCCCGGGTACGTCCCCAATCGACCTCACCGAAGAATTCTCCGGCTTCGGGTCCGGGCGCCGCGCCGTCACGAAGGACCAGATAGCCGTGTCGATGCAGCCAGGCGTTCAGCCCCACGCCGCGGTGGAACGACGAGAACCCGTGATCGGAGGCAACGATGAGCAGCGTGCGGTCGTCGACCGACCGCATCGCCTCTCCCACCATGGCGTCGCAGCGGCTGTAGTGATCCTCGATGGCACGATCCCATTCGGGACGATGCGGCTGGTCCTTGTTGGCCGGGTGCGACGGATCCCGGAATCGCCAGAACATGTGCTGGATGCGGTCCGGCGTGTCGAACAGGCAGAACAGCAGACCCTCGCGCTGGCGATCGAGTTCGTGACGCAGCATCGCCTCCCGCTCGCGCATGACGAGGTCGCATTGCGCCAGGAAGTCGTCTTCGTCCAGTCGGCCGTTCGACAGCCCTGTGTGATCCTCGGCGATCCCCGCCGTATGGAAGGGCCCCGAGATCGCCGCGAGTTCCGCGGCG
The DNA here is from genome assembly GCA_036507855.1 of Gemmatimonadaceae bacterium. Classification (GTDB taxonomy): domain Bacteria; phylum Gemmatimonadota; class Gemmatimonadetes; order Gemmatimonadales; family Gemmatimonadaceae; genus JABWBJ01. The sequence continues at coordinate 5,055 of DATCIJ010000046.1, forward strand.
TATTCCGCCGGCCGGCTGATCGGGAACATCGGCGACTCCGGATCGAAATTCACCGGCGACGCGTACAGCTCCACGTGCGGAGTGAGCCTGACGAGCAGCAGTCGCACGATTCCGCGGACCGATGTGAGCAGCCCCACGCGGAATCGGAGGGAAACCCAGTCGCTCCACCGTCCGACTTCGAGCCGGACACCGCCGGGGGTGACATCCGTGGTGAACGTGCCGGTGCCGGCCACGGGGTCCACCTCGAGCCTGAACGGGATGGTCACGTCGGTTCGTGACCGCGGATTTCGCGGCCCGATGAAACGGCCGGTGAACGCCGGGCCGTCGCGAACCAGTGCCACCACCTGCTCGCTCTCGCGCGGCGCGAGGTCCGGGGCATTCGAGTAGAACGTCGACGTGCCCAGTCCGCCGCGGATAT
>DATCIJ010000047.1:0-10014 GCA_036507855.1 Gemmatimonadaceae bacterium
TGATCGAGATCACCTTCTGAGCTCACATCTATAGTAAGGGCCTCGCGCAGCTCGGCGGCGCGGGTGGTCAACCGGCGCGCGATGGCAGGAAGCTCTCGCAGCGACTCGCGATACTCGTCAGACAGCGCGGCAAATAAGTCGTCGATCGCAACTTCGAGTGCCATCTCGGTCGGCCGGAACGCCGCCAACGGCACACCACCACTCTTCGGCGCCAACCGATCGGCGATCCAGCTCCCGAACCGACTGTTCCAGAGCCAACCCCTCGCGCGCCCGATCATCCGCCGATGCCACGACTTCGGGAGCAACGGCAGGCCAAACACCGACAGCGACGCCAGCGACACAATGCCGACGAACAGCGAGAGCTTCGCGAGGACCACCGCGGGCCAGACCAGCGCAGGTACAGGATTGCGCAGGAGCGCGGCTGCGCTGGTGACGTACACGGCGGCCGAGAGTAGCGGGAGACTGCTGGCGAGCCGGGACCAGCGTGTTTCCCCACCGACACGATCGCCCTCGGCGAGTCGCTCTGCCTTCCATGTCCGCAGCGCGAAACGCAGATCCGAGAGTCGGTACCCCTCGGCTAGTGCGCGCTTCGTCTTGCGCAGTTGGTACACCAGCACCGGGATGGCCGGGAGCGTTATGCTGCCGAGACTTACGAGCGCCGGGAATTCCCAGCGGACGCCGCCGAGGCCGGAAACGGACGCGATGAGGGCCGAGCCCAGGCCAGTGAACGACAGGAACCCGTAGAGCGGCAACAGTGGAGTCTGATCGCTCGCCCAGGTGCGGAGCACGGGCGGAAGACTGGATCGCGCCACTGCCGTCGTGGCGTCGAGCGCCGACACCAGCGATTCGGCATCCGCATAACGATTGCGGGGGTCCCCAGACAGGCATCTTGCGACCGCGGCGGCCAGCGGCTGGCGCGCGACGTCCATGGATGCGGGGGCAACCGTCGGGATTCCGGCCAGCTCGCCGACCCTGTGAATGGGAACGATGTTGGGGTGCGAGAGGTTGGCGGCCGTCCGCGCCTCCTTCAGGAAGCGTGCCCGTACCTCGTCGCGCGCCGCGAGGGCGGCGGGGAGCACCTTGATCGCCACCGGCCGGTCGAGCTGCACCTCGCGCGCGAGATAGACGACGTCCATGCCGCCACGCCCAAGTTCCCGCTCGAACGAGTACTCGCCCGCAAGCGCGTCCTGCAGCGGAAGGAACTCGGTGTCCATGGTTGGCGACTCCAAGCGGAAAGGGCCCAGCTGAAGTACGACTCCGGCGACCCGAGTTTCCCGACCGAGCCCGGTCGTTGCTCCAATCTTCGGATTCAGCCTGACTTGACCAAGACCGGCAAATAGGCGACCCGGCGGCCGGAAGAGCAAATGGTCTTCGATCTGAAGAATGTCCGCGATCCCAGGGTTTCGGACGAATGACACGACCACGCAACGGTGAGCGCTACCGCAGCCTCGAGGATGTTGAGGTAACCGGAATTGTCGGGTTCTCGGGTGCACCCATCAGCCAGTCATGCGGCGGCACACTTCGGCGTCAGTCCACAGGCCGAAGGATCACTTTCAACCAATGCGTCGGACGGGATGTCCAATGGCAAGCTCAAACGTCCTGGATGCCAATGACTCGTTTCTGGCTCGCGCGCCCTGCCACTTTCCTCCGGGGCCTCTTCGCTCTCGCCGCCACCGCGTCGGCGGCACCTGGCCAGGCCACGGATCGTCCGACCGGTTTCCCGGCCACGTGCGCGACGAACGAGGTGCAAGTGATGCTCCTCGGCGTGTATCACTTTGCCAATCCCGGGCGCGACGTCATCAAGCAGGACATCGACGACGTGCTCACGCCGCAGCGACAGCGCGAGCTTGAAGATCTGGCGACGCGTCTCGCGGCGTGGAGTCCGGATCGCATCGCCGTCGAGTGGCCGTGGTCCTTCGCTGACTCGACGCGAGCGAGATACGATCGCTTCCGTGCAGGCACCCTGGCGCCAAATCGCAATGAGGTTGTGCAGATCGGCTATCGCCTCGCAGCACGTCTTGGCCACGCCGGCGTCCACCCGATCGACGACGACTCGTTCCTTGACCTGAGTGATTCGCTGCGGGCGATCGATCAGCGACGGCCTGAGTTCAAGCGCACGCGCGACAGCATCGTTGCCATTCTTCAGGCGCGAACGGACTCCGTCAACGCATGGATGCGGCAGGCCACGATCGTGCAACACCTGCGACGTCTCAACACTGACGAGGCGCTGCACAACGGGAACTCGCTCGGCATGTTCGGCGGCTATCTGGCGGCCGGTGAGGGAGCGAACTACGGTGGCCCACAGTTCCTGGCCAGGTGGTACGAGCGCAACTTCAACATGGCTCACAACCTCACGCGGCTCCTGCAACCAGGTGTCAGGAGAATCCTGGTGATCGTCGGTGCAGGACACGTCCCGCCACTGCGCAACATTCTCGACGAGGCACCACAATTCTGCCCCATGAGTCCGTTGTCCGTGCTCAGGTAGTGCTGTTACGAGTTGCTGGCATCCGCGGCTTGAATGCGCAGTCCACGATATCAAGTTGGAACGGCACTAGAATCGTGGAACGGGACGACGCTGTAGCCGCTGAATGCCGTTCTCGTCCGTCGCCACCGTGTAGATAGCCGTACGACCGAACCCCACTACCTGGACGTCCTTACCCGGCGTTACGCGCGCCACGAGAGCTCCCCGACGATCCACTACATCGTAGGGCGGATCAGGGTTTTCAGCCGTTGGTGTCCGCCGGATCCACAGCCGACCGTCAGGAGCAGGCAGGATCGACTCGGACAGGAAGGGCGGCATGATCTCCGGCCATTCGGGAAACGATCCGGGATCGCGAGGCGCTTGCCCCGTGCGGGACGCCTGGCGTTCCACGAAGGCGCGTTGTTCACGCTCATCCAGCCGCACGCGCTCGAACGGAAGCGGTGAGCCTCGGATCCGGTTTCCGTCAGGCGCCGTCCAATCGACGCGATATGGTTCCAGTCGCGCGATGGCGATCCACCCGTCGGAAAAAAGCGCGGCCAGCTCCCCGGCAGCCAGGGGATTCGTGAGCACGGAGACGGACCTCGGGCGATCGGCCGGGCCCTCGACCCTGATCAGCGACGGGCGCGCCCTGAGCAGGGCGACGGTGTCGGATTGTCCGGAGGCTCTCGCGACTCGAAAGAGAAACAGTGAGTCGCGGCGCGGTATGGATCCGGTCGTCCTAGATGGGATGCCGATGCCCGTAGTGAAGACGATGTTTCCCAGGGTATCGGCGCCGGCCGGCACTCGTGCCCCACTCCTGAGGGCCGGCGATTCAGGTCCGATCGTTGTGGCGATTGTCGCGCCGTGCAGCAGGAGCCAGCGGCCATTTCGTGAGTCCGGCAGGAGCGTTGAGTCGCCATCGAGCGTGAGGAGCGTTGACGGCTGCAGATACTCTCCGGGCCCGCTGCCATTGCGTCCGAGCTGAGCGACGTTGCCTTTCGCCAGGTCAGCAACGACGAGCTTCTTCTCCGACCAGTCCACGATCAGCACTCGTCCGTCGGATAGCTCACGCACGGCCGACACGAGGGTGAACTCCGCTGGCAGTGTCGCGTCAGGCGCCGGTAGTGCAATGACGCGTGGACTCGCCGACTGCGCGCGCGCCGGGCGGGCCGCGAGAACGAGGATCGCCGCGAACGCGCTCGTGAAGATCCGGACGATCATCGGCCTCCCACTCGCTCGGTTTGTTGCCTGGCCAGTAGCTTCTCCACGCGCACACGGTCTGTCAACTAGTTTTCTCGTAGGTGTACGGATTGATATCAACATGATCCAGAAGTCGGCGGCGCAGTTGCTCAGCCTGAGTCCTCTGGCGGTGGCGTGATGTCCCGTCGCGTAGTGCTGTCCTGGAGCTCAGGGAAGGACAGCGCCTGGACCCTTCACGTGCTGCGTGAGGATCCGGACGTCGAAGTCGTTGGTCTCCTGACCACGGTCAACACCACGCATGACCGGGTAGCGATGCACTCGACGCGGCGAGCCATTCTCGAGGCCCAGGCCCACTCGGCCGGACTCCCGCTCCATGTGGTTCCGCTCCCGTGGCCCTGCTCCAACGAGGTCTACGAGAATGCGATGCGCTCGGCGGTCGAATCAGCGGCCGGGAATAGCGTAACGCACATCGCCTTCGGAGACCTTTTCCTGGAGGACATCCGCGCCTACCGCACTCGACAACTGGAGGGATCAGGTCTCTCCCCGTTGTTCCCGCTCTGGCACGAACCGACTGCTCGGCTGGCGCGACGCATGATCGACGCCGGACTCGAGGCGCACCTCACGTGCGTCGATCCGCAAAAGCTTTCGCCCTCATTTGCCGGCCGGCGATACGATCACGCATTGCTCGATGACCTGCCGGAAGGCGTCGATCCGTGCGGTGAAAACGGCGAGTTCCACACGTGTGTTCTCGCCGGTCCGATGTTTCGTCAGCCACTGTCGGCAGTCGTGGGTGAAGTCGTTCAGCGCGACGGGTTCTACTTTGCCGACCTGGTGCCGGGTGCGGCTGTCGCGTAGTCCGAGGTTGCCCAACCAGCGATGCGTTCCGGTGGCGACGGCGACCGCTTCTGGTAATCAGGTCCGGCTATGGCATCGGACCAGTTCGCTGGTCGGGACTTGCCGTTGCGTCCAGTTGGGCGGAACATGCAGACCTGCTGCTTGGTCTTAGTCGGTTCTCCTGGTTGTCCAAGACTCGTTGACCGCTTGCCTATTGGTTCGTGCTGAACGGCACAGTCGGCGTTAGGCAGCGATTTCCGGAGCATCGTGATGTCAGGTTCCGGATTCCTGGTGGGCGGAGGGACAGGGGCCGAACGGTGCCAAACCACCGTGTTCGTCGCCCTCGTCTCCGGCGAACAGCCGGCTCGTCTGGCTGGAGCCATGCCGCCCGGCGCGCACCTGTATTGCCTCCACACCTGGGCCCAGCTGGATGGCATCGCGGCGCTTCTGCCCGATGTCGTCATCATCGACCCCCTGACCGGTGAGGGGCCCTCCCGCGATCTGCGGGACACGTTGCAGCTGATTGCCGGGACCGCGCAGTTCATCGTTTACACCAGCGTCACCCCGCTCGCGATGCGCCGGCTCCTTGAGCTCTCCGTTCCCGCGGGCACGCGACTGCTCCTGGCCGGACTGGACGACGGCCCAAGGGCGCTGCGGACGGTGCTCGGAAGAATCCAGACCCGGGCACACCGCCTTCACGCGCTCCAGGAGCTCCGCGACCGTGCTGGACCGCTGCCGGCGGAGGTGACGCAGGCGCTCGACGATCTGATGCGGGGAACCGACCGCCGCCTGTCGGTCGATCGGCTGGCGCGGACGGCGCACATGTCCCCCCGGACTCTTGAGCGCCGCCTGTCTGAAGCGCACGCGCCTCCGCCCCTCTGGCTGATCCGGGCAACCCGCGCGTTGATGGCTCGCGAGCTCCTCAACCGTTCGCCGCTGACGGTGCAGGACGTTATGCGTGAGGTCGGGTACGCCAAGCCAGGCTCACTGCGCGCCCTGCTTCGGTGGTTCTTCGACGCCACTCCATCGCGGTTGCGTCGGGGCAAAACGCAGACACCAGGGCCGCAGTCGAACGATGGTCCTTCCGAAGGGGCTCCAGGTAGCAACCTCTGATTGTCGTGAATCGGCGCCCCGCTGTCGCGGGATGGGCCTAGCCAGAGAAGCCTTCGCGGTCGATCGTGCCAGTCTTCAGCCAAGTTGACGACCACCAGCGAAGTGGAGGAGATCCCATGCTGACGCAAGAGTCTCGTTCCCGGGCGAACCTCACTGGATTCGTAACCGTCCGTCTGCGAAAGGATGGCCTCGATCCTCCTAGAGCCGAGCCTCTGGAACAGCACGCGAAACGCATCGGTTTCGAGGGCATCGCCACCGTGCTCGGGAAACTGGGAAACCCGAAGTCGGAGCGCCTCATCCGGGCGGTCCCAATTGAAAAAGTCCTCGAGATGGAGCGCCGCGCCGCGCAAACCGAATTCCCGCCTCTGCACAGCCTCGCACAGTACTGGCGGATTGATTTGCGGCATCTCGACCGCGGCGAGATCGAGCGGGCAGTAATACAGATCCGCCAGGCCCGGGAAGTGGAGATGGTGGTAGAAGACGTTCAGCCGATGCCCGCGGTGGTGACGCCCGGCGACGACGACTACAACGCCGGTCAGGGATATCAGGACGCGGCGCCGACGGGGATTGACGCGCGGTGGATGTGGACCCAGGCCGACGGCGAGGGTGCCGGTGTGGCGGTGGTGGATATCGAAGGCGGATGGCTGGTGACGCACGAGGATCTGACGGGAAAGGCGCCAACGCTGATCCATGGCGCGCAGAGCACCAACTCGGCTTGGGTCAACCATGGCACCGCGGTGCTGGGCGAGATCGCGGCCACGGACAATGCGCTTGGCGTGGTGGGAACCGCCCCGGCCATCACGTCCGTGCGGATGTCCTCGATCTTCGACGCCGCGCAGAATTTTCAGGTGGAGGACGCCTTCATCGCGGCGATTGCGGCCATGAACGCCGGCGAGATTCTACTCATTGAGCTGCAGACCAACTTCGAGCCGATGGAGACGCTGGATGCGCTGCTGGACCTGACCCGGTTGGCGGTCGCGCAGGGAATCCTGGTAGTCGAGGCGGCTGGCAACGGGAATGAGGACCTCGACGCGTGGACCACGCCGGGCGGATTGTTGCGGCTGAATCGGACGTCGGTCGACTTCGTCGACTCGGGAGCTCTGATGGTAGGAGCGTGCGTTTCGGCAGTACCGCACGAACGCTGGTGGGCTTCCAACTTCGGGACCAGGATCGACTGCTTCGCGTGGGGCGAGAACGTGACGACCTGCGGCTACGGCGACCTTGACGATGGCGGCGGCGATACGAACAAGGAGTACACGGACACGTTCCAGGGGACCAGCAGCGCGTCGCCGATCATCGTGAGCGCGGCGGCCCTCGTGCAAGCGCGCCACAAGGCCGTGGCGGGGACCTTCCTGTCGCCGACCCAGATGAGAACCGTGCTGTCGAATCCCGCGACGGGGACCGCCCAGGGAGTGGTGGTGGCCGGAGCGATCGGCGTTATGCCGGATCTGGCAGCTGTCCTGCCGGCTTTGGGGCTCGTGCCGGACATCTACCTCCGCGATGCGCTTGGTGATACGGGTGTGCTTCCGTGGACGGGAAGTATCTCGACGAGCCCGGACGTGATCGTGCGGCCAGACTCGGTGGCAGATCCACAGATGAGTTACGGCCAGGGGAGCGGCACCGAGGGTTCGGATACCCTCGGCTATGAGGTGGAATCAGGACAGGACAATTTCATCTACGTGCGCGCTCGGAACCGCGGAGGCTCGGCGGCCGCGAATGTCGTTGCGACGGTCTACTGGAGTGAAGTGGCGACACTGGTGACGCCAGGCATGTGGCAGCTGGTCGGATCGACGACGATCCCGAATGTCCCGACCGGCGATCTGTTGACCGTATCGGACGCGATCGTGTGGCCGAAGACACAGATTCCGGCCACTGGACACTATTGCTTCGTCGCGACCCTGCATCACGCGGAGGATCCGGCGCCGCCGACGCCCGGGTCGATGAGCTTCAGCGACTTCTACGACCTCATCAAGGCGCAGAACAACGTCACCTGGCGGAACTTCAATGTGGTCAATGAACTGCCCGATCCGCCTTCAACGACCACTGCATTCGAGTTCCTCATGACCGGCGCGGAGGGCGAGCCGGAGCCATTCGAGTTCGTGGTGGAGCGGAACGTGCCTTGGGACGCGAAGCTGGTCCTGGAAGGGCCGCTGCAATTGATCCGCCTGAAGCTCGGGCGCGCGAGCCGAGAGGTGAGAATCGATCGCAGGCAGAAGACAGCGGAGATAGTGCTGCCCTCGCTGCCCCGGATTGCCCTGGGCAAAGTGCGCCTGGGCAAGGGAGACCGGTTCCCATGCCGTCTGCGCCTGATTCCGGGCAAGACCAGGATTGCCTGGGGCCACGGCGTCGCGATACGGCAACTATATCGGGGCGAAGAAGTGGGCCGCGTCGCGTGGCAGTTTGCTCCAGAGGTTCGCCTCGGTTCAAAAAAGGAGCGAACAGAAAGGGAGAAAAAAGAGCAATACAGCCATCGCTGAATGGTCCTCACGGTCCCGCTGGTGCCGTTCCAACTTGTCTTGCCTGATGAGGCTCGCCTACATCGGCGCGCGATGTGCTGTGCCTCGCACCAATTCGGGAAATCAAGTTGGAACGGCACTGGCAACAAGAGACCGGGGTGAGTGCAATGCTCATCCCGGTCTCCTGCTTTTCGTCCGCCGATGGCGTCGAGAGAGAGGAGACCGCGGACTGAACGTCGCTACGAAGAACCCAACGCTTCCACTGGATCCACCCGTGCTGCCCGGCGCGCCGGCAGCAGCGAAGCGCCCAGCGCGAAGAGAAGCAGTCTACTCACGACCACCACGCGTTACGGCCGCTCGCCAGGCGGTCGGCCCGCACCCGCCGCCGGTTCCAGCCCCACACTCATCAGATTAACGAACAGCCTCGCCGCTCCTGTGACCGCGGCGGGAAGCTGCTGCACCAACGCCAGCGTTGTGTAGATGTACGTGCCCCGTCCCAGGCGTGCGACCAGGAGCGCGCCACGGCTCTCCGGCTGGTCGGGATCGTGCATCTCGAGCGGCGTTGCATAACGTGGATCGATGACCCTGGGCATGAAGCTCGCCCGCTCCGAAACCCATCCGCCCCAGTCGGCTTCGATGATGCGGTTCGGCCAGGCGAGGAGTCTCGACCCTGACGACAGCACTATGACCGGTGCGTCCTCCATCGTCACACGGTCTGTGGCGCCGTCCGGCGCGGGGCCGACCGGCCAGGGGAAGACGTCGAAACCGTACGTGGCCGTCGTTCCGCCCAGCACGAGCAGCGTGCCGCCGCGCCGGTCGGGATCTCGGGTCACCACGTCCTGGCGGCCCGCCCGTATCGGGTGGGCGCGCGCGAGGTGGTCAGCAGCTGCTGCCGCCGTTCGGAGTGGTGAAGATCACGTCGCCGTCCAAGAAAACCGATAGCGCTCCATTCAAGCCGACGTCCAACAGTCTTTCTCCGGGCCCCTGTGCTGTGCTGGGCGGAATCAGCACCGTCTTCCGTGGGAGGCTGCCAACCTGCCACTGCAGCGCGATTGGCAATGTGTGCTGGTTCAGAATCCTGAAACGGTTGCCACACACGTAAGTGACCGAAAGGCTCGCTGTCGTGAATGCCCAGTGCGCATTGGATGGCAGTGCGCTGACTTTCCGCCACGCCTCCAGAACGCAGTACGACGCGCTCTGCAGCGCCGGCGATGCACCGGCATTTTGCTGAATGGCCACTGCTACCGCTCGAGACTCCGCCGCTGCATTGGACGGCAAAGGCGTGTAGTCGCCGGCGATTTCACTCTTGCTCACGTCCGAAGTGGATCCGGCTGCGCACGACACCGAACCCCGAACTTGACTCGTAAATCTCGCGTACGCGGGATACCTCTCGCGATCGAGGTAGCGGAACAACGTGAGCAGAGCGAGACCTCTGGCAACTTCGGTAGAGCCGCCGGAAGCCGCGACGTCGCGAGCTGCCGCAAATGCCGCAGAGTCCACCATGGGTTCTGTAAAAGCGTAGGCAATACTCACTTGTTCGTCGGTTCCAGCAGTGGAGACTGCGCGCATCAAAAGACCGACGGCACGGCCAAATTCTGGGTGGCACGGCGAGACTCGTACCAGCATGAACTTGAGCGAGTCAGGCGGCGTTGCAGCTGTCGCCAGAGCAGCCGCTGCCAGCGCGTCTTGACACGCAGGATCAAGTGGTCGTGGCACACTCACGGAGGGCAACGTCTGCGCGGGGAGTATCAGAGGAAAGAGCGCAGCTGCCGCCACCTCGACCACTCTTCTGAAGTAAATGAGAATTCTCACGAGCCTCTCTCCCTGGTGAGGTCACGATCCAGTGCACATTGGGCCTCTGTATCGAACTTAGCATTCGTGGACTCCGCACCGTCGAGCGTATCGTGCGGTGCATCCACTGAAGTCAGTTTGCGCCAGTCCTCAAATAAC
>DATCIJ010000048.1:0-30720 GCA_036507855.1 Gemmatimonadaceae bacterium
GGGGGGGGGGGGGGGGGGGGGGGGGGGGGGGGGGGGGGGGGGGGGGGGGGGGGGGGGGGGGGGGGGCGGACCGCAGGCATCGATCCTGATTGCCGATGCCACAGGAGATACGGTGGCAACGATGAATGGGCCAGCGACGCCGGGATTGCACAAGGTCTACTGGAACTTCCGCGGTCGCGCGACGCCGGTCCGTGTCGCGTTAGGCCCGTCGCAGCTCCGTGACAGCACCAACGTCGCGCGCCGGATCACGGCCATCTTCGACTCGGTGGGCCGCGCCGGCACCGTTCCCCAGGCGTCGCTGGATCGCATGAAGGCGGCGCTCATGGCGGGGACCATCGCGGTCGGTGGCAGGGGCGGTGGTGGCGGCGGCGGTGGTCGCGGAGCCCCCACGCCGGGCGTATGGGTCGACCGTCCAGGTGAAGGTGACATCGTCGGCGGGCGCGCAGGCGGTGCTGCCGCCGGGCCGCTCGACGAGTTCCCTGGCGGCGCCGAAGCGTTGGCGATCCTGCTGCGTCCGCGCGGAGCGCCTGCCTTCACGGGGCGCGGTGGCGGCGCGGGTGAGATCGCGCAGCGGCTGTCCGCGTTCACCGGTGGCGGCGGTGGTGGGCGTGGCGGCGGTGGCGGTGGCGGATTCGGCGGCGGCGCCGCGCCACTTGCTCCTCCGGGCGACTATCTCGTCACGCTCACCGTTGGCGGACAGACCTATCGGCAGAAGCTGAGAGTCGAGCGGATGGAAGGATTTGGGGAAGTACCAAGATAGAGGCAAGCTGCTTACTGCTTGCTACTTGCTACTTGCTACTTGCTACTTGCTGGTCACCGCCCGCTGGTGCGGGTTGCTGGTGCGAGTAGCACGCAGTAAGCAGTAAGAAGCAAGGAGCTCGCAGTTCCTCAGCTGACCATCCCATTCGCCGGAACCATTGGCGACGCGCCGACGCGCACCTGCAACCTGACGTCGGCGCGTTGTTCGTTATCCAGCGAGATCCGCATCACGTAGCCCCCGGCGGTATCGATCGGCAGGTCCACCGGGGCGATGAGCGGGAAGTCCATCTCGGTCACCGTCGGTGGTGGCGGCGTGATCTCGATCTGTCCACCCGAGTTCCACAGCTCGTCGCCCGATGGGCTGATCCACTGCAGGGTCATGGTGTGGACACCGATGTCGGTCCGGTTCCCCTTCAGGCGCACGACGAGGTGGGCGCGAGGGTGGACGGCCGGGATCGTGGACACCTGTACGGCGTCGAAAACGCCGAGGATGTTCAGCTTCCCTTCCTGGGAGAGGTTCGCCGCGTCGGCGAAGAGCGCGAATGAGACATGCATGGGGATAAGATAGCGAAGAGCGATCAGCGACGAGCAGGGGAGCACGTCGCTACTACGCCCGCTCTTCGCTCTTCACTCGTCGCTCTCCGCTAGAATTCCTCCATGACCGTGCCCCGCACGCCACGCCGTCAGGTACTGGCCACCGACGCCATGCTCGTCGCCATGGCGCTCATCTGGGCCGTGAACTACAGCGTCCTCAAGTTCGGCACCCGACTCGTCCCGCCGCTGGCGTACAACGGCGTTCGGATCCCTGCCGCGGCGCTGCTGCAGTTCGGGATTGCCCGTGCCATGCGGCTTGGCCCCGTTTCCCGCCAGGATGCCATCCAACTCGTGGTTCTGGGCATGCTTGGCAACGGCATCTACCAGGTCTTCTTCATCCTTGGCCAGGCGCGATCCCGCGTGGCGACCACGGTGCTCGTGCTCGCGTCGGGTCCCGCGCTTGCCGCCATTCTCGGGCGGTTGCTGGGCACCGAGCGCCTGTCGCGCCGCTCCTGGTCGGGCATCGGGCTGCAGCTCGCTGGCGTGTCCTGCGTCGTGCTGGGAGCCGCCGGCGTCACCGGGGGCCGGGACAGCTTGTTAGGCAGCGCGCTGGTCTTCGCGTCGGCGGTGAGCTGGGCGCTCTTCTCGGTCATGGTGCAGCCTCTCACCAGGCGCGTCCCCGGTCTCCACATCGGCGCCTACACCATGCTCGGCGGCGCCCTGGTATCGTTCCTCGTGGCCGTCCCATCGATCGCGGCGGTGCCGTGGACAAGCCTGACGCCCGCCGTTTACGGCGCCATCGCCTATTCGACCATCGGCGCGATGGTGATCGCGTATCTGTTCTGGTATCAGGGCGTGAAGACGCTCGGGCCAACGCACACGTCGATGTACTCCAACGTGCAGCCGCTGCTGGCCATGGCGGTCGCGTGGGCGACCCTCGGTGAAGCGCCGTCGCGATGGCAGGTCGCGGGCGCGACATTCATCATGAGCGGACTGCTGCTTGCTCGCAGTTCCGCGCATGAGCCGGAAGGTGGCTGACCCCGTCCATGCATCGACTCGTCCTGTTCGACATCGACGGTACCCTGCTCAGCAGCCACGGGGCCGGCCGTCGCGCGATGGAGGCGGCGCTGATCGAAGTCTTCGGCTCCAGCGGCGCTCCCGGCTATCGGTATGACGGCAAGACCGACCGCCAGATCGTCCGCGACCTGATGCGAGGCCAGGGTCATGACGACGCGACGATAAACGCGCGCATGCCGCAGGTCGTCGAGGCCTACGTCGCCGGCCTTCGGCGCGAACTTGCCGCACCGCACACGCGCGTCGAGGCCCTGGCCGGTGTCATGGCGCTCCTCGACGCGCTCAGGCGGGAGGCGCATTGCGTGGTCGGACTCCTTACCGGCAACCTCGAACCGGGTGCGGAACACAAGCTGACCGCCGCCGGCATCGGCTATGATCGCTTCGCCGTTGGTGCGTTTGGCTCAGACCACGAGGTGCGGGCTGAACTGCCGGCGGTCGCGCAGCGTCGCGCCAGGGAACGCCTGGGACTCCACGTCGAAGGGCGCGCGATCGTGATCATCGGCGACACGCCCAGCGACATCCATTGCGGGCGGCCGATCGGAGCTCGCGCCATTGCGGTGGCCACCGGCCACTACACCGTCGATGCGCTCGCCTCGCACGATCCCGACGCGGTGTTCAACGACCTCGCGGACACCGAGGCTGTGCTGTCGGCGATCGCTCATGCGTGAGACGGAGCTCAAGGCCGTTGTGCCTGACGAGTCCTCATGCCTCTCCCACATCCTGGCCGCGGGCGGGCAGACCGTTTCCGCCGGGCGGCTCGAGGATCGACGGTACGACTTCCCGGACCGGCGCCTCACCGTTCGCGACATCGTGGTCCGCCTGCGAGTGCACCGGAACGGTCCTGACACCGTGGCGAGTCTGGACTGGAAGGGGCCGGCTTCGTTCGAGGCCGGCTACAAGCACCGGGAAGAGACCAGCGTGACCATCGGCGACGCCGCACAGATGGCGGACATCCTTTCGGCGCTGGGATATGTGGTCACGCGCGCCATCGATCGAGACGTGCGCCTGTTGCGGCTCGGGGACGCCACGCTGCGCTTCGAGCGCTTTCCCCGCATGGATACATTGCTGGAAGTCGAAGGGCCCGAGGCGGCGATCGAGGCGGCGATCCGTGCGTCGAGGATTCCGAGGGAATCGTTCACCGCGGACCGGCTCTACAGGTTCGTGCAGCGATTCGAGGCGCGTACCGGTCAACGCGCGGCGATCTGTGAGGCCGAAGCGGCGGGTGATTACCGTTTCTCACTCGAAGATGCCTGAGCCGGATATCGAACTCGACGTGACCAGCGTGCTGGTGGAGTGGGGAACGCTCCGCTTCACCGGGCGGGGCCAGCTCCGCCTGACGAGTGAGGCGCTGCTGGTGGAGGTCGCGGCCGGCGGCGTGCTGTCGGCGCCCTATGCGGAACTCCGCGGTGGCGGGTGGCGCACCGGGTCGCTCACGGTCCATGGTGCGGCGGGAACCGCCGTCCTCGAATCAGCGCGGGGACTCGAGCACGCGTGGGTGTCGCTCGTCGAACACGCCTGCCCGCTTCCCGAGCTGACGCGCGGTCACCGGCTGCTTGGTTCACGGCGGGGCGGTCCGGTGGACCTGCAGGCCAGGTTCCTCGCGCCGTTTCTGCAAGCGCGACGAAGACTGGAGGAGGAAGCGGACCTGGACGCCCGCGTTACGACGCTCGATGCGAAGGCGCTTCGTGAGCGACTCGATGTGACGCTGAAGACCATCGCCCGGGACGCGTATCCATCGAGCCACCCTGACCGGCGCGGCCTCGAGGCCGAACTCGAAGAAGTCATGGCGCCGTTCTTCCATGGTCTGGAGGAGATGGAGTCAGCGGCGAGGCACTTCCGATCCGCGCCGGAGTCGATTCGCTTCATGGCCTGGCGCGCCTGGGTCTCCTCCGCCTTGAACGTGTTCTCGCTGGCGGACAGCGGCTGGGCCGGCGCGGCGCGTCTGCTTCCCGGCGGGGTCAAGCCATGATCATCGGAGTTGGCGTCGATCTGGTGGAGATTTCGCGCGTTCGCTCGATGATTGCATCCCGGGGCGAGCGCGCGCTTCTGCGGCTCTTCACGGAGTCCGAGCGCCGCTATTGCGGCGGCATGGGGAATCCAGCGCGGCACTTCGCGGTTCGCGTGGCCGCCAAGGAAGCGGCGTTCAAGGCGCTGAGCGGAAGCGATGAAGCGCGCGGGATCGGTTGGCGCGAAATGGAAGTGGAGCTGGACGACATCGGGCGGCCCAGTCTCAGGCTCCACGGCCGCGCTTCGGCGCGAGCGAAGGAACTTGGCGTTTCGCGCACGTGGATTTCGCTCACGCACGGCGACGATCTCGCGACCGCGTTCGTCGTGCTCGAGTCCGCCCCATAGAAATGAGACTGTTCGACCGATAAATTCACTCGGGTTAGTACTGAGAATCGTTCTCATCTACCGTTATCGATGAATCTGGGAAGAACAGCGCTGCTCCACCTGATTGTCGCGGCGGCGCTTATGGCGCCATTCGCGAAAGGTGCCCGGGGACAGGAAAGGCCGGCGAAGCGGGTGGCTGACATCGTTGGCGTGGCGCTGGCCGAGTACGAGAAGGGCATCGACGCTTCAGGCAGACTCTTGTCCAGCCTCGAGTACGAGGAGGCTGTTTCCTTCCTGGCCACCGCGCGCGAGGCAGCGCAGCGGCTGAGCGGAACGGGCGCCGACTCGACCCGCCTCGCCCTCGACTCCATCTCGGTTGGCGTCGCCCGGCGCGTGCCTCCCCGTTCGCTCGACCGCTGGCGCGATATGCTCCTTGCAGCGTTAGGCGCCGACGCCGCGCTCGACCTGCCGACGAAGCCCGTGGACCTGGCGGCCGGCGAACGGCTCTATGCGCAGCATTGCGCGTCGTGCCATGGACCGCGCGGCATGGGCGACGGACCCGCCGGCAAGGGGATCGTCCCGCCGCCGCCAGCGTTAGGTAGCGCCGCGGTGATGCGCGATGTGCCGCCGGCGTTGATGTACCGGATCATTTCGGTGGGGATTGCCGGGACGCAGATGGTCGGTTGGGCGAACCAGCTGAGCGCCGACGAGCGATGGAGCATCGTGTCGTGGCTGAACGGTCTGCGCGGACCCGATGCCGGCGGCATGGCGGCCGGGGAGGGCTTGTGGCTGCAACGTTGCGCGTCGTGTCACGGAGTGGCTGGTGGATCGAACGGTCCAATGAGCGCCAACCTGTCGCGGTTGCCGCGGGAGGTATCGTCGTTCGCCTGGCAGGCGGAGCGGAGCGATGCGCAGATCGCGGCTGCAATCCGCGATGGCGTCGCCGGAACGCCGATGCCGGCGGCGCGCGACGTCACGGACACCGAGATCGACGGGCTGGTGGCCTTTGTCCGCTCGCTCTCCATCGGAGACGCTCCCGGCGCGGTTACGGGAGGCACCGATCCCGATTCAACGATCCGGTCGGTGATGAGGCATCTCCAGTTGGCGATGGCGTCGGCGCGTTCGGGTCGCCAGGAGGAGGCGGACGACCACGCGTTCGACGCCTACATCACGTTCGAGCCGATGGAGACGCCCGCCCGGGCGAGGAGTCCCGGCACAGTGGCGGCGCTCGAGCGCCATTTCGCCGACTTCAAGGGCGCCATCGCCGCGCGTGATCTGCGGAGCGCCGAGCGCTCGATGAATGCGATCGAGCAGGGCTTGCCTGGCGTGAAGGAGCTGGCCCGGCCGCCGGCGAGTGGATGGGGCGCGTTCCTCCAGTCGCTGCTGATCATCCTGCGGGAGGGACTCGAAGCGATCCTCGTCATCGGAGCGGTGGTCGCCTTCCTGGTGAAGACCGGGCATCGCGAACGCCTGCGCTCGATCTGGACCGGGGTCCTGCTGGCGTTAGGCGCCAGCGCGCTGACCGCGGTGG
Source organism: Gemmatimonadaceae bacterium (assembly GCA_036507855.1). GTDB lineage: Bacteria > Gemmatimonadota > Gemmatimonadetes > Gemmatimonadales > Gemmatimonadaceae > JABWBJ01. The sequence goes on from DATCIJ010000048.1 coordinate 6,230, forward strand.
TGATGGCCACGGTCCTCCGGGCCCTGCCGGCGACGCGTGAGGTGATCGAGGGGGCAACGATGCTCGTCGCGGTCGCGGTGCTGTTCTCCGTCAGTTACTGGCTCATCTCGAAAGTCGAGGCAGCGCGATGGCAGCGATTCATTCGTGAGAAAGTCGATGTCGCGTTGCAGCATGGCGGCGGGACAGCGCTGGCCCTGGTGGCGTTCCTGGCGGTGTACCGCGAGGGCGCCGAGACCGCGCTTTTCTACCAGGCGCTGCTGAACGAGGGGTCCGGAATCCTGCTGCCGCTGCTGGCGGGTGTCGTGGTCGGGGGTGGCGTGCTGGCGGTGATCTTCACGCTGTTCTGGAAATACGGCATCAAGATCCCGCTGCGACCTTTTTTCGCCGTGACCAGCGTGCTGCTGTACTACATGGCGTTCGTGTTCATGGGGAAGGGTGTGCGCGAGTTGCAGGAGGGTGGTGTGGTCGGCATTACGGTGCTGCCCGGTTGGCCGCATGTGGACGCGATGGGGATCTTCCCCAGCGTGGAGACGCTGCTCGCGCAGCTTTTGCTCCTGATCCTGTTCGCGTTTGCGCTGCTGAAGACGTTCTGGCCGTCGCGGTCGGTGGCGTTACCGACGGTGGCGTCGGACGGGGCGGAGCTGCGTCAGATTATCGAGCGGCTCGAGGCGATTGAGGCGAGGCTTGGGAAAGGGAATAGGGAATCGGGAATCGAACTGCGTGACTCGTGACTCGTTCAGAACCCCGGCCCTGAGCCGTTAGCCTCCCTGACGCCTGTGAAGACCTGCCAGGCCTGAGGATTCGCCTGGATCCGCGATAGCAGGCGTTCGAATAAAAGACGGTGACCCTTATCGGAGGGGTGGCTGTCTCCAGTACGAGGCACTTTATACGGCGTCAGATTCTGGATCCCGGCGAACGTGTCCAGGAGATCGACCGTTGCCAGTCCGAGGCTCCGCGTGAGATCCGACATGCCACGAAACGACTCAGCGAGGGCCACCTGGTCGCTCACGTTCGGAACCAGGATGACGACCACCTCGGCGTTTTGTCGGGCCGCCATCGCCTGAATGCTCCCCAGGGCCCACCGGAGGATTTCAGGGCGGTACGGCGCCAGCCTGGATTCCAAGGCGACCGCGTCGTCGCCTGCCCGGAGCCCCGCGCGCTTGACGACGTCCTTCAGGAAATCATACTGGAGATCAATGCCATCGTTCACCAATTGCCAGATGTGGTCCGCCCACTTGCGCGCGACGCTGAGATCGGAAAGGACGACGATGTAGCAGTCCGGCGAGAACTCAGCCGCCTTGGTCCGAACAACTTCCACCATCTGTGTGAGACGATATGCCTCGACGCCAAAGTTGAGGAACTCGTATCCCTGGTACTCCGGGTTCGGACCCATCGCGGTAAGGGAGTCTTCGAGGAGAGATTCGTAGTTGGCGCCGGGACTCGAACCCAGTCCCCGCGTCATCGAGTCACCGATGAATGCGCAGCGCCGGAACCCCGCCTGCCGAGTCGTGGGGTACTCACGATCCGCCATACCGAACGAGTTCGTCACCAACCGACCGTCCACTTCGCGAACGTCAAGATGTGGCAGCAGCTCGAAGTACAGGAAGTCGCTCCTGCGCTTCATGGTTGATTCCTGGACCTGCTTGAACTCCCATGTCGTCCACTTCGCTGCCCACTGACCGGATACCACCGCGCTGATTGCCACCGAGCGCCTGCTGCTCTGAAAGAGATCCTCGTAGTATCCCTCGGTTTCCTCCTCCCGCCCGCCCGAAATCCGTCGCATTGCGTTGAACTTTCTCACGGTGCGGTCAACGAGCGTCTTGTCCTCCCGGGGAGTTTCCGGGACGACCACGGCAGCCAGAATCACCCCGGCCAGGACGGCCAGGTTGAGTCCGGCGGAGATCGCGGAGGAGGCTCTCATGTTCGTGCACCAGGACGACCGTTCGCCCGGCCTGCCGGAGCGCCTAACCACGACTTCAGCTGCTGATAGTCCATCTTGCCGGTGGAGGTACTTGGCAGGCGATCAAAGGCGCGGAATTCGTCCGGAACCATGTAGACCGGAATCTCGCGGCTGGCAAACTGCTTCAATTCAACGATGGACGGCCCCGGCTCGTCACCGGCGTAACACGCAATGATGCGGACGCCTGTTTCGTCCTCCATGGAGACGACTCCCACTTCCCTGAGCCTCGGATGCCGATACAGGGCGTGTTCGATCTCGCCCAGCTCCACGCGATACCCACGGCGCTTGACCATCCGGTCTCGACGCCCGAGGAAGATAAATTCGCCGTGCGAGTCAACCCGAACGACGTCCCCGGTGTTGTAGTATCGCTTTCCGTCGATCAGCCGGAAGACACGGGCATTGACGTCAGGCCTGTTCCAGTATCCCTCGAAGACCGGGTCGCCCGCGATGTACAGGAGCCCCTCTTCGGCGGCAGGCGCTCCGTCATCAAGCAGGAGTCGCGCCTCGCAGTGGCTGCAGGGCACGCCTATCGGATACGGCTCCGTGCGATCTTCCGGAACGGGGAGCGGTATGTGAGCGAAGGTGCAGACGTTGGTTTCCGTGGGGCCGTAGAGATTGTACCAGCTCGATGCGGGCCAGAGCCTGGTCATTCGCTGGAGGTGCTTGACCGGGAAGACCTCGCCCGCAAAGAGCGCCACCCGGGGACCTCGGTACGGCAGACGGTCCAGCCGTCCATGCTCCCCCAGCAGCGTCAGGGCCGATGGAGTGGAGTACCAGACCGTAATGTCCCGATCCGCGATGAATTGGGCCAACGCGCGAGGTGCGCCGGTCAGTTCTTCGCCGATCAGGTGCACGCTCGCGCCGTGCTTGATGGCAACGTAGAGATCGAAGATCGACAGGTCGAAGTGGAATGGCGCGTGACTCGAGAAGCGGTCCTCGGCGGTTGGACTGAAGGTCTCCGTCGCCCACTCGACAAAGCTGCTGGCGGCGACGTGGTTGATCTGCGCGCCCTTCGGCATCCCGGTCGAGCCCGACGTGTAGAGGATGTAGGCAAGACCGCTCGTCCCGCGATTGAGGTCATGCGGCAATGGAGCGAGTGCCGTCGCTGAATCCCAGCTGATGCATCTCGCGGAGCGCTCGCCGATCGCACCTTCGCCGGAGACAACGATCGTCGCCGGACGAGACTCATCACTCATGGCATCGAGCACCGACACCAGCTTGTCGTCCACGCAGAGAGCGCTCACACCGCAGTCCATGAGGATCTTTCTGGCGCGCTCGAGGGGCGCTTGCGGATCAACTGGTACATACGTTGCGCCCGCTTTCAGGACGCCGAATATGGCGGTAACGGCGTTGACGGACTTCCGCATCATCACACCGACCCTGGCACCCTCGTGGACCCCATTCGTCCGCAGGAAGGCGGCGAGGCGACCCGCGGCGTCGTCGAGTTCCCCATAACTGACCGCCCGCCCGCCCGGATCGATAACGGCCACCCGGTTCGGGGCGTGCGCGGCGGTCGACTCGAGGTACGAGGCCAGGTGATAGCGTGCGCGTGGCAAGGGGCCGCCTATCCTCTTGCGCTGAGTTTGCGATCGACGAGCGCCGCCAGGTCGTCAATACGGTCGAAATGTTCGACGCCTGTTTCGTGCGCCTCGAGCACGATACCGAACGTGTTCTCGATGAAGGAAACAAGCTCGATCGTGCCTAGCGAGTCGATGATGCCGCTGGTGCGGAGGGGCGTGTTGTCCCTGAGGTTCGACTCGTGCTCGCCCCGCAGATAATGCGTGAGGATGTACGCTCGAAGCTTGGCCTTGATCTCGTCTCGGACCATGATTACCCCGCCTTCCAGTAAGTGACCAGATCGACGAACGCGCCCACCGTCGGGCTGCTCCACAGTGACCAGAGCACCGTGATCACGAGGAACGTGGCGACCGTTTTGAGCGCGACCTTCGCCGGAGATGGAGCCTTCGGCACGCCGTGCTCTCGTTCCCTGGTTTCTCTCAGCAGGTTGACCACCACCCACGTTCCGAGGATTGCCCAGAAGGCGATGTCAGTCACCGAGAGGAGCATCCGCCCCGTCAGCCAGTAGTATTGGTATCCGTGCAGCGCCCACGTGACGACAAACACGCAAGCGGTCCCGATCACCTGCGCGCGAACGAGGCCGGTCTTCCGGAGTCGGAAGAACACTGGAAGGTAGACGACTTTCATCATGAAGTCCTTCCAGTAGATGTTGATGCGACGCCAGAAGTCGGTCACGCTGCTGGCAAGCAGATACCGGCGGTGCGTTTCCGGCAAGTCGTAGCCAAACAGGTGGAGCATGCCCACGATGATGTGAAAGGTCCCGCTGACGTGCAGGTAGAGGAGGTAGGTCAGCAGCATGACCTTGACCAACATGGGCAGGCTCTCGATCGCGCTCGGAGTCAGCTCGGCTTTCATCCCGGCGATGACCCGATACAGCAGGAGCTGAAGCGTCCCCCGTACGATCCAGTTGACCCCTGATTGCGCGATGTCGCTCACGGGGCGGCGCGCAAAGCCCGTGCGCATCGTCTGGTAGTCCACGACGGGGAAAAACAGAAAATAGAAATTCGGCAGCATCAGGAAATACGCCGCGAAGGCCATGAACGGCGGCCCTTCCTTCATGTTTCTCAGGTCGTACAGGAAGATCATCAGCCGGAACATGAAGATGGCGCCGATCGTCGGCCAGAAGGCCAGTGGCATGCCGGGCAGCGCGACCTGGCGGCTCATCGTTAGGCCGACCAGCAGCGTTCCGATCAGCACGACACGCACCGCGTACGAGGCCTTCAGGCGCGACAATGCATAGATGGTGAACAGCACTGCCAGCACGCCGGCGACCACGAGGGGCTCGGCGAGGAGAAACGCGCCGCCAATGCACAGCGCGACGAAGAACGGTTCCTTCTTCGCGAGCGGCAACCAGTAGCTGATCAGAAAGCCGCCGAACATCGTCGCGGACAGTACGAGGAACGCCGGCTCTTCAAGCCGGAACAGCCAGAAGACCACGAGCAACAGCGAGAGTTGAGCCGCAATGGCAGAGAAGCGGAGCGCAGGTGTCCAGGTCTGGCCCCACGTCGCCATGCGCGGTAAGACGCCACTCGCCGCCGACGTTGACAGTTCAGTCACAGGCCAAGTTCCTTGGCAATGATGTTGCGCTGGATGTCAGACGTCCCCGAAAAGAAGATCCCGCCAATCGCATCCCGCAGCTCGCGCTCAAGACCCTGCTCGGTCATGTAGCCATAACCTCCGAATACGCGCATGGCATCCAGCGCCGACGTCACGAAGCATTCCGACACGTACAGTTTGGCGACCGCCGCCTCGAGCCTGGCCGACTGCCCGCTGTCCTTCAATCGTCCGATGCGATAGACGAGCGGACGACAGGTATCGAGGCGCACCTTCATGTCGACGATACGGTTCGCGACGGACTGGAACTTCCCGATCGACTGTCCGAATTGCTTTCGGGACCTCGCATGCGCGACGCACGCTTCCAGGTGCCGACGCATGGCTCCCAGGCTCCCGGCCAGAATGCATCCGCGCTCCCACTCCATCGAACTGTCAAACACCGTCACGCCACGCCCCTCACGGCCAAGCCGGTTCTCCACGCTCACGCGACAATCTTCAAGCACGATGTCAGCCATCGATGAGGTCCGCATTCCCATCTTCTGGAGAGATTGCCCAACGCTCAGTCCAGGGGTGCCGGCCTCCACGAGGAAGGCAGAAATTCCGGTCGCGCCCAGCGCGCGATCAAGCGTCGCGTAGACCACGAACAGGTCGGCATGCCGGGCATTCGAGACGAATGTCTTCCTGCCGTTCAGGACGTACTGGTCGCCGTCGCGGATCGATCGCGTGCCCATGCTGAACACGTCGGATCCGGCGTCTGGCTCGGAGGCGCCGTTGGCTCCGACCCACTCCCCTGAGACCAGCTTGGGAAGGAAGCGTCGCTTCTGGACATCCGACCCGTAGGCCAGAATGGGCATTACGTTGGTCCACAGGTGGGCGTGGATCGAGAAGAGAAGCCCGTGGTCCGCGGATCCGTAGCCCAGCCCCTCCATGACGGCGATCAGCTCAGTGAGCCCCAGCCCGAGCCCGCCGTATTCAGGTGGAACAGGCATGCGCATAAGCCCGAACTCGGCGCAATGGTCCCACCCGCTGCGATCGAACGCTTCGTCTCGGTCGCGCTCGCGGATCGCGATACCGAGCTTCGCCCGCGCGAATTCCTCCGCGGCCTTCTGAAGCTCGCGCTGACTCGCCGTCAGGGTCACCAAATGCGCGAGACCTCCAAGCGCCCGTCGTCCGCCTGATCCGGTGGTTCGAAGGCGACTACTGCAGGCGAAATGGCCGCAAGGAAGGCGGGCGTCATGGTCGGCCCTTCGAAGTGAGAGACAGAACCTCGTTCGTTCGGGCGCTGCCGGTCGGGCAAAAGAATGGGGCCTGAACGCCACAACGTGGAGGCGCCAAGCCGTGGTCCAACGTGAGGATGCCCACGCGTCATGGGTCAGGCAATGACAACGTGGATAGACTAGCTGGACGCCCGCGACGTCACCGTTGGGAACAGGGAATAAGGAATAGGGAATCGAACTTCGTGACCACTGACTCGACAGTGGCATTCCCTATTCCCCAACCTCTGGCCTCTCCTGTTCAGCCTGCAGTTTAGGCAACTCGCGGTTCTTTCGCGTCGGGAAATGGCCCATTGCATTAGCCGTCCCGAAATGGAATACTGCGAGGGCAGAGTGAGGGCGATGCCACCACGCAGCCCCAAGCAGATCGGGCAGAATGGTCCCGATTCTTCCGGACAATTGGGAGCCAAGCGCGAAAGGCTACGCGAGCACCGACCCGCTGCATCCTCCCGCCGTTGAGCGGGTCGAACCGTCGAGGTAAGCAAATCCTCGATCGGGCGCTGGCTCGGAAATCGGGAACCAGTTGGTTCTCGCGGCATTGCCGCCAAGGTCCTCCGAGCACGGCGCAGAGAGCGCCGGGGTAGCATGCCCCGGCGTTTCTCGTTGCTCTGAACACGCCCCCGGTGGCGAGCCCTCAGTAATAGACCACAGCCGCTGACGCGCGACCGCTGTTCTGGCGTTTAGCGCCACCCAGGACCAGCACGTGTCCCTTGCCGGTGGCGTCGACGAAGCTCACTGCCGCTTCGTTGTAGAGGTCGTAGCTGAGCAGTGTCCCTATGGTATTCGTTCCCGTGGCGCCGGCCCAGCTGCTGATGGTCCCGTCGGCGTTGATCTGCGCGTAGGTGTTTTCGCTCGACCCTGGTGAACCGGCGTACACACCCGACGTCGTGAAGAGGTAACCACCACCAACGACCGTGTTATGCTTGCTACGCGCCTTGGCCATTGTCTGCAACGGAGTCCACCCGGCCGCCAGATCACCGGTGCGGAGATTCACGCGCGCCATGTACGTCGCAGACGCCTCGCCACCGGACGTCGTGGACTGAACAGTGGAAACAGCGCCCACGTCTCCGCCGACGGCGTACAGGTATGGACCGAAGTTGAGCAGCGCATGGAAGGCGGAACCGTTTGGCAGCGCGGTGAGCGCCTGCCACGCGCCAAGTGTGCCATCGGCGTTGACCGCGGCGCGCAGTCCAGCGGCGGTCGGTGCGCCCTGTCCGGTGCTGCCGCCGACGAGGTATACGAAACCGCGGAACACCACGGCGCTTGCCGCGTGCAACGGACCCGGGAGTGGCGTAGTGGCCTGCCATGGTCCCACGGTTCCGTCGAGAGCAACTTTGGCGTACCAGGTCGTGTTGACCGTGGCGCCGGTGGCGTCCACGCCGCCTAACGCGTAGAGCCAGCCGCCGGTCGTGGCGGTATCGAGCGCCGCCGTATACGCCGAGGCCGCGGCAGTCGCGTGGTAGGCACGTGCCGCCGGGAGCTCAGTCATGGACGACCACGCCGACAGCGCCCCGGACTGCTGGGCCTGGGCGCGGTAGACGGCAGTCGTGGCCACGTTCGTCTGGTCCGCGGCTCCTCCGACGACGAACACGTAATTCGCGGTGTTGACCGTGCTGTTCGCCGGCGGAACGAACACGGCTCCAAGCCCCTGCAGCGGCTGTGGCAGGTCGGTGGTACGCGTCCAGTTGATCACACTGGGGCTGAAGGTCGCGCCCGTGATGAGACTGAACGAAATCGCCACGGTGGAGCCGGTCGCGGTCTGAACGGTGATTCCCGATGTGTTCGGCGTCCCGGAGGGCACTGTCGTCACGATGTAATTGTTGGTCCAGTCGTTGGCCGAGTCGGCGATCACTGCCTGGATCGGCGTGCCTCCGCCGCCGGCGAAGAAGACCTTGCCGTGGAGCGCGTCACCGAAGGCGTCGCCCTCGATGAGTACCGTCATGCCGATGAGTCCCGTCGGCTTCGTGACCCCGTTCACCCGGGAAACTGTTGGCGCGACCGCCTGGAACGCGCCGGCGAGCGTGTCAGCACCACCGTCCCGATTGACCATCCGCACGTCATACGTCGTTCCCAGCACGAGGCCTTCCGGCGCCGTGGCATAAAGCACCCCGTTCTGGCGCTCGACAAGTGATGAGCTGTACGCGCCGAAATAGACGCGCACCGAATCACTGGCAAACACGGATCCAATCAGGCGCACGACGGTGCCGACGGTACCGCGCGAGGGACTGATGGAATCGAGAACGGGCGGGACAACGATTGGGGCAGCAGCTTTGTCGGCACCACCGCAGGCGTTCAGCGCGACCAGGGCAATAATGAAACGATACGAGTGCTTCATGGCGGTTTCGAAGTGAGGCGTTCGCACGCGCGAGCACGGGCGGTGGACGATTCGTCGTTCACCGCCGCGCTCCATGATTGCGACGAGGGCAGGCTACACAGGTCACTTTGGTTGCGCTCACGCGTGACGGGCGTCACTCACTGGCTGCCAACTCGCGCACACGCCAGCGCATAGAGCATGCCGGCGGTGAACTGCGTCCCGCGCTCACTCGTTACCAGAAATGGTCCACACTGCATTTGCTGTGCGCGATTCGCGCCGGCAGCTGATTACGAGCGCCAGGCGATCAAGGCGGATTGGGGCTGACACTCAAACCGAAGATTCACGCCATCCAAGTGTTCCGGGAACTGCCGTAACTCGCGGATCACGCGAATCTGACGGATCCACGCCGATGGCTTGGAGCGTCATCCAAATGACGAGGTCCCAACCGCGGCGCTGGCGAGAGGTTCCGCGCGCTCGCGGAAAAACGCGATCATGTCGGTGCTCTTTGCCGGGGCAGCGCCAAGCTGGCGCAGGAGCGTGGTGACCTGGCCGCGATGGTACGTGGCGTGGTTCACCAGATGAGCGACCAGCTGCCACAATGGAGAAGCACCTTCCTTTCCACTCATGAGCCGGATTCAATCACGCGAGACAACCCGGGTTCGCCAGCACCCGGGCAGAGCGGTGGCTGGCGCGCCATGCGAGCGTGACAGTCACCGCCCCCGGCGCTCGCTGACGCCGTCGCGGTGGACAGACCTGTGTCGTCCGGCGAAAAACCTAACGCGGCATTCCGGCCAGCTCGCCCACCGACGAAGCCAGCAGGTGTGCCTTGGGCTCGCCCGCCGCGCCGCGGGCATCACCATGAAGGCGCGTGGCCAGCGCGGACAGCGCGTCCTGTCGCGCCGTCCCGCGGAGCTTCTCGGCGCGCGTGAGCTCCGCGCGAGCCGTCGCGATCTTTTCGGCCGCGAGTCCGTTGGAGCGGTCGAGCTGATCGAGATACGCCCGGGACAGCGCGAAGCTCGGTGGCCAGATGAACTTCGGTTGCTCCTGGGCGTTGAGTTGCGCGAGCCGCACCGTCTTTGCTGCGTCGATTTCGTTCTGCGTCAGGTGTGCGCTGGGCACGAGCTCGAAGATGTCCAGCCCGCGCGCGATCTCCGAACTCACGATCACGCCGTTGTACCAGTACACGGACCATGACCCCGCCGACACCATGCGCAGCGAGTCCAGTGGTCCACGGTCGTGGAACGCGATCTCCCGCGGGTGATCGATGTCGGTCCAGTCGAAGATCGATATGCCGCCCTGATACCAACCCTGCACCATGATGTCGCGTCCCGGAATCGGGATCAGCGAACCGTTGTGCGCCACGCAATTTTCGAGCGAGGTCTGCGCGGCCGGCATCTTGTAGTAGCTCCGGAACGTCATCCGGTTGTTCGCGAGCGTGAACAGCGCGTCTCCGCCCCACTCGTGCTTGTCGGTCACCCGGCACTTGGGCGATCCGCCGCCACCCCATTCATCGGTGAAGAGGATCTTGGTGCCGTCGTTGTTGAAGGTGGCCGAGTGCCAGAAGGCGAAGTTGGAGTCAGCGACGGCATCGATGCGCTTCGGGTTGGCGACGTCGCGAATGTCGAGCAGCAGGCCATAACCGCCGCAGGCACCTCCGGCGAGGCCGATGGCCGGATAGGTCGTGATATCATGGCACTGATTTGGACCGGTGCGGACAGCCGGCGCGGCACCGCGTCCCGCAGCCCCACCCGCGGCTCCACCGCCTCCCGCGCGGCCGGCGCGGCCGGCGCGCCCCGCCGCGTCGGCCGAGTCCCTCGCCGCGTTGCGGGGCGCCGGCGCCAGGTCCTGGAAGATGCGCGGCGAAGAGACGATGCGCGCATCCTTCGGATTGGCGATCGGGATGCGGATCACCTCGATGCGGAACCGCGCGGTATTCGGGTCGTCGTATCCGCCGTCGAGGCAACCGGGGAGTTCGCTGGGCGACCGGACGCTGGACGATCCGGAGATGTACACGTACACGTTGCTGCTGTCCTTCGGGTCCGTCACTACCGTGTGCGTGTGCGATCCTCGGCAGGTCTGCACGTTCGCGACGTACTTCGGGTTCACGATGTCGGTCGCGTCGAAGATGCGGAGGCCGCGAATGCGATCCTCACTCACGGAATCCCGCACGCCCTGGGTCCCGCAATCGATTCGCCCGCCCTGCGCCTCAGCCGAGACGAAGAGGATGTTCTTGTACACCGACACGTCGCTCTGCGAGGCGGGGCAGAGGTACGAAGAGACAAGCCGAGGGCGCGAAGGAGTGGCGATGTCCCAGACCATGTAGCCGTTGTAATTCCCCTGGATCGCGTAGTTCGCGCGGAACGCGAGGTCGGAGTTGGTCACGCCGCGGAATGGTTCCGCCGGCGGGGAATTCGACAGGTGACGCAGGTTCCAGATCGCCTCGCCAGCGCGCGACAGGATGTTGCGGCGCGTGCTGTCGACCCTGCCCGGTGTGAGCCCGACGCGGGGATCGGGGTTCGGCGGCGTGAGAGACATGTCTGGCGCAGGCGACGGTGACGCCCCGGCGGTCGAGGAAGTCGAACTACAGGCCGCGAGCAGGCCAAGGATGCCGAGCGTGGCGACCGGTCGCGCGAGTCGGCGCAGAGTCGCAGGGTGGAGAATCGATGGGGTCTTCACGTGAGGGGGACGAGGGGGAGGTAGCGAAGCGTATCCCTTCAGCGAGTGCTCTTCGATGATGGCGGAGTGCCGCCGGATGACATTGCCGCGAGTATGGTCTTCATTCGCTCGATCTCGGTTGTCTGATCGGCGAAGATGTCGTTCGCAAGCTTGATGATCAGGTCATCCTGCGCGGCACCATTGGATGCCAGGAGTTCCTCGACCATCGTGATCGCGCCTTCGTGGTGGCGAATCATGAAGGTCAGGAACAAGCGGTCGAACCGCGGGCCACGGGCGCTGTCGAGTTGGGCAAGCTCCTCCGGGGTCAGCATGCCCGGCATGAGCATGTCGTGCTCCATGTTGCCCATCTTCATCCGAAGGTGCGTCGAGTTCGCGGCGGGAACTGGAAGGCCCCGGTCGCGCAGCCAGTTCTGCATGATCGCGATTTCGTCGCCCTGGCCGACGACGACGCGTTCGCAGAACGCCCGGATGTCGGCGCGGGCAGCGTGGGTGGGCGCCCAGCCGGCGATGAGGACCGCCTGCGCGTGGTGCGGAATCATGCCCGACATGAAGTGCACGTCGGCGTCCGTGAATGAGCGCCTTACGCTGTCCGCCTGGGTCGTCGCGGCGATGATGACATCCCGGCTCTGCCCGCCCGGCGTCGTGCCGGTGTGTACCGGGGCCTGTCGCGCGCACGCCGAGCTGACGACAATGGCCAGCGAAAGGCTATTCAAGAGGCGATGCATCATGAGATTGTACGGCTAACCGCGCTCGTGCGCAAACGTCACCGATATCCGGCGTTTCACCGACTGAAACTCAAGCGCACTCGGTAGCGCCGGCACTGTGGTCTCTCTCGCGCTAGCGGCGACCGGCCATCGCGAACCTGAGTATGGTATTCGCGCCTGTCTCGCGGTCGACTCCCACCGCGGCGATCTTGTCCACGGCAAGCGAAGGGGTCGGTGCGACTGCGATCATCCGCGGCAACACCACGACGTGCGAAAACCGACCGTCCGGTTCGAAGACGTCGAACACGCTTTCGTCTCGATCGCCCGCCACCCACCGACGCACCCACACGCGTCCGTCTGTCGCGGCGTGCACGGACATGAAAGGCGGATACGTCTCCGGCAGGCGGAGCGAGCGAACTTCGGGGGGCATTCCCTCCACGCGGTCGAGCGGCACCGGAACGGAATCGAGTCGTGCACGTAGCGAGGCGATGCTGTCCTGGCGGATTCGCGGCGGAATGCGCTCCGGCGATGTTGATCGGCGATAGACGCGCGTTTCGCGTCCTTGCGCGTCTGTCTCACGGATTTCGTAAAGCGGTCCCGCCGCGGAAACCAGTGTACCGCGGGGAGTGATGTCCCAAGTCGGCAGCGGTGCAAACGGGACGTGATTCAATCCGCGCAACATGCGGCCGCCGTTCGCGCTCAGTCGCACGCTTGCGGTGGACGCCGGCGCACCGGAAAAGGCCGGAACCACTATGGAATCGACGAGTTCTCCCGTCCTGGAAAACGCGTAGAAGAGGCCCGTACGCTTCGAGCGGCCGATCGTATTGAACGCGGGATAATAGATGCGTCCCGACGCGTCAAACCGCGTCGCGTGCATGGAGCGCCAGTCGGACATGGCCGGCCCGCGAAACGCGTCTTCATAGCGCGTCAGGCGGCCGGTCGCCGGGTCGGTCGCGAATCGTGTGACGAGTACGAGGTCGCGGACGTACAGCCGTCCGTCGGGACCCACGGCGATTCCGGTCGGCGCTTCGAATTCTCCCGGTCCCCTTCCCTTGCGCCCGATGGCCGGCAGGGACCGTCCCATCGCATCGAAGACCCACACCTTCATCGCGGAGAAGTCGGATGCGTACACATTGCCGGCGGCATCCATCGCGATTCCGGAGAGTTCGCCAATGGAGTCCGCGGTGGGATGTCGTCCTTCAGCGACCTCCCACGTCAGGAGCATCCGGATTGTGTCCGGCGCCAGCTTCACCGGCGCGCTTTCGCCTTGGAAGACCACCGCAACCAGGCCGGCTGCAAGCGTCGCGCACGACATCAGGACCTCCTTGGTGCTCGCGTCAGGCGATGGACGATCGTGGAGTCGTTGATGCCGCGGCGCGGCGCGTCCGCATCATGATGAGGACACCCGCGCTCGCCAGCACGAGAGCGATGACCTGGGCCAGCGTCATCCCCATCGCAAAGCGATCGTCCTTGGCGCGGAAGAACTCGATGAAGAACCGCTCGGCACCGGCCAGCACGAGATACATCCCGAACAGCCAGCCCTCGAGATGCTTGTGACCACGGAAGCGCCAGAGTATCAGGAACATGATGAATCCGAGCGCCGTCTCGTAGAGCTGGGTCGGGTGCACCGCGAGGACGGTGTCGGCCGTGGCCCCTTCCGGGATCGGCGTCCCGAACACCTGGCTCATGTTGCCGGCCGTGGACGCGGGCGCTCCGTCGGGGAACATGACCGCGAGCGGGCCATCCCACGGACGCCCATAGTCGTCGCCGACCGCCCAGCACCCCGTGCGTCCGACGGAATAGCCCGCCGCGATCGCGATTCCACCCACATCGGCGAAACGGGCGAATGAGAGCTTCTTCCTGTTGATCACGAGCCAGCAGGCGATGACCGATCCGATGAATCCGCCCCAGAAGACAAAGCCGGCCCGCCCCCAGAGCGTCGTCCAATCCTGCGTCACGATGGCGGCGTAGTAGAGCTTTCCACCGACCAGCGTACCCATGACGCTGGCGAGGATCAGGTCCGGGATGGCGTCGGACTCCTTCTGATGACCGCGACGCAGCAGTTCGTGCTGCGAGATGATCTGGGCGATCACGAACGCGAGAAGAACGGCGATTCCAAAGCCGGTGATCTCGAGGAACCAGATCTTGAACGCGAAGGGGTGGTGAACTATTGGCATGAAAGATTGGCTGGTTGCTGCTTACTTCTTACTGCTTGCTCCCCAAGCTGGTGCTCGCTGCTGGTCATTCCTCACATCCGCCACCTACTACCCGCGACCCGCGACCCACGCCTCACGCCAACGGCTTGCTGGCATAGGCGTTCAGATTCCAGCCATCACTTTGTCCGCGCTCCGCATGGAACAGTCCTGCGCGGGCAATCATGGCGGCGTTGTCGGTCGCCAGACGAACCGATGGAGCGTACACCTCCGCCCCCAAGTCGGCCAGCCGTTTGCTGATCGCGTTTACCAACGCCTGGTTGCAGGCGACACCGCCGCCCAGTACAACGCGACGACGATCGTGCTGGTCCGCAGCCCTGTGCACCTTCTCCGCCAGCGTGTCGATCAGCGCGTCCTGGAACCCACGAGCGATGTGTGGAGCGTCGCGCTCCAGGTCACCCGACGCGCGCACCGCGTGCAGCACCGCCGTCTTCAGTCCACTGAACGACACGTCATAGTAGTCGTCGTCGCCTGGCTGCTGGTTGCGACGCAGCATCGGCCGCGCGAAGCGAAAGCGCGATGGGTCGCCTTCGCGGGCCAACATCTCGATGTGCCGGCCGCCAGGATACGGAAGTCCGAGGAGCTTGGCCACCTTGTCGAACGCCTCACCGGCGGCGTCGTCCCGGGTGGCGCCCAGCACCCGATAGTCACCCCACGCCGGCACGTCGACCAGCAGCGTGTGCCCACCCGACACCAGCAGGGCGGCGAACGGTGGAACGGCGTCCGCATGCTCGAGCGACTGCGCGAACAGGTGGCCCTCCATGTGATGCACGCCGATCACCGGCTTGCCGGCGCCGAAGGCGAGTCCCTTGGCGTAGCTGACGCCGACAAGCAGGGCGCCAACGAGTCCCGGCGCGTTGGTCACCGCCACCACGTCGATGTCGGGCAGGACGACGTTCGCTTCGCGCAGCGCCTGCGCGACGACGGGCCCTATCGCGGTCACGTGGGCGCGGGAAGCGATTTCGGGAACCACCCCACCGAAAACGCGATGCACATCCTGTGAGAGGATCACGAGGGACCGCTGTTCGACGGTGTCGCCGGCGCCGGACACGACGGCCGCCGATGTCTCGTCACACGAGGTCTCGATGCCCAGAACGATCATCGTGACTCGTGACGTGTGACTCGTGACTCGGCAGGGCGTTGTTCGCCCATCTATCTCGCGTCAGGCGCCGAGTCCTGGGCGGTCGGCAACGAGACGCCCAACAGCTGCGCGACCAGGGCACGATTGGCCGCTGAGTTCCAGTCCGACGCTCCGGCAACGCGCTTCCGAATCACCCCGTCGCGACCGATCAGGTAGGTCGCCGGGATTCCGCGCGCTTCGTAGTCCGCCTCGATCTTCCCGGACCCTTCGCTCAGGACCTCGAACGTCAGGCCCTTGCGAGCGACAAAGTCACGCACGCGTTGCTCGAATCCGGGATCGTCCACCGCCACGGCGACGACCTTGAGGCCCGCTGGGGCGAAGTCCCGATGCAGCGCCTCGATGGCAGGCATCTCCCACTCGCACGGACCGCACCAAGTCGCCCACAGGTTGAGCAGGACGACCTGGCCGCGATAGTCGGCGATGCCCCTGGGAACCGGATGGGCATCCAGTGTCACGGCGCGGAAATCGGGGGCAGGGGAGCCCGGGCTGACCGACGACGCCACGATGTCAAAGGCGCCAGAGTACCGCAGGCCTCCTATCGACACCGCCAGCGCACCAAGTCCGATGAAAACGCGCCGGCTGATCATGCCTGCTCCGCGCATCGCGCTCGAAGTTCACTGATCTCGGCGGCAGTGTCAGCCGCCGAGAAGACCGCGTTGCCGGCCACGAACGTGTCGGCACCAGCGCGCCAGCACCGCGCGATGGTCTCGCGTGCAATGCCGCCATCGACCTCGAGCGCCGCGGTCGAGCCAGCCGCGTTCAGCATCTGCCGGGCGCGGGCGATCTTTTCGACCGATCCTTCGATGAAGCGTTGCCCGCCGAATCCCGGGTTCACCGTCATGACCAGCAACAGGTCCAGGTCCCGGACCACGTCGCCCAGCGTGTCCACCGGCGTCGACGGATTGAGGGCGGCGCCGGCCCGGCACCCCAGCTGGCGGATCCGATGAAGCTGGCGATGCAGGTGAGGCGCGGCCTCCTGATGAATCGTGAGCACGCTGGCGCCGGCCGCCGCGAAGGCGTCGAAGTACTTCTCCGGTTCGACCACCATCAGGTGGACATCGAGCGGTAGCGTCGACAGTCGCCGCAGCGTTTCGATGACCTTCGCGCCGAAGGTCAGGTTGGGCACGAACCGGCCGTCCATGACGTCGACATGAATCCAGTCCGCTCCGCCGTCCTGGCAACGGGCGACGTCGTCTGCCAGGCGACCGAAGTCGGCGCTGAGTATCGAAGGTGCAATGCGAACGCTCACGGGCGACCCGAGACGCGAATGGTGATGAGATCAGCGGCGGTAACCGGCGCGCCGGCCACCGGCACCTGGGACACGACAAGACCGGGGGGCAGGGCGCTGGTCGAATCGTACTCTGTCTCCCCGATGCGGAGACCGAGTTGCTCGAGCGTGGCGCGGACCTCGAACACTTCACGACCGACGACGTCAGGCATCAAGAGCTGCGAAGGTCCGGCACTGACGACCAGCTCCACCGGCGTGCCCTGCGGCACCTGCTGTCCAGCCTCGGGCTGCGACGAGAGGACCGTTCCGCGCGCTTCACGGCCCGGTCGCTCCACGACCTGCCCGATCTCGAGCTTGGCGGTGCGCAACGCGGCCACGGCGTCGTCACGCGACCTGCCGATGACGGTTGGCACGCGGGCGCGGATCTGGCCCGCCGAGATGTCGAGGGTCACGACCATCGCCGAGCCGACGGACGTGCCGGCGGCCGGCGTTTGCGCCAGGACGTACCGCCGTGGCGCGGTGAGCGACGGGCGCGTCTCGCCTAACGCGACCTTGAGGCCGGATTCAGCCAGTTTCTGTTCCGCCTCCTCGAAGCGGAGTCCCACCACGGCCGGCACCGCGACGCTCGGCGCGGGACCCGTGTCGGGAAGCAGGACGATCGCCACGATCAACCAGGCCAGCGTGAACGCGACCCCGGCGATGATCCCGTGCGTCCTGGCAACGGGACTCCGCAGCCAGTCGCGGAACGATTTCAGTTTGCCGGAAATCGTCACGCACTGCTCCGCAGCCGCGCCGCAAACGAACCATCGGTGCCGTGCCGGTGCGGGAGCACGCGTAACAGGCCGTGGTCCAGCACGTCATCCGGAACCGCGGATGGCGGCGGCGGTTCGAGGACCCACCCCTCGTTCCCGGACAGGAAGGCGTCCACCTGGTCGTCATTTTCCTCGCGCTCGAGTGAGCAGGTGCTGTAGACGAGGAGGCCACCGGGGTTCACGCGCTCGGCGGCGGCACGCAGCAACCCGGCCTGCGAGGCGGCGAGCAGCGCCAGATCGGAATGGCGGAGGCGCCAGCGCGCATCGGGGTGTCGCCGGAACGTTCCCGTGCCGGTGCAGGGGACATCGAGCAGAATCGCATCCAGAGGGGCGATGGCGGGGACGGCGGCGTCCATCGCCATGAGGGCCACGCCTGGCGCGTCGAGGCGCGCCAGATTCGCGGCCATGCGTGACAGGCGCGCCGGGGATCGGTCAGCGGCCACCACGAACCGCGCCGTGCGTGAAAGCTCGAAGGCCTTGCCGCCCGGCGCGGCACAGAGGTCGCCCACGATCGACCCGGCCGGAAAGGATGCATAACGAGTCACCAGGGTCGCTGCCGGGTCCTGCACGAAGCAATGCCCCTGCCGCCAGGCGGCCAGCTCGAGGAGCGCGGTGCCCCGGGGGAGCTGGAGACTGTCCGGAACCAGTGGAACTTCATCCGGAGAAACGCCGCTCCGCTCCAGTGACGCTTCGAGCTGCTCGCGGACCAGGCCCCACGGCCGCAGGATGACTCGTGCCTCCTCGTTATTGCACTGGAGGAGCATTTCGGTGGCTTCAGCGCCAAACTGCGCGACCCACCGCTCCACCAGCCACCACGGATGCGAGTGGCGCCGGGCGAGCCGGCCGGCAACGTCGGAGTCGTCATCGGGTTCGGCATCGGCGAGTTGGTCCCGCTCACGATCGATGCGACGCAGGACGGCGTTCGCCAGCTTGCTGGCCCCGATTCCGTGGCGGATTTTCGCCAGCTCGACCGTTTGCGCAATGGCTGCGTACGGCGGGACGCTGCCCATGAACAGCAACTGGTAGACGCCGAGCCGCAGCAGGTCGGTAAGGTCGGCATGCAGGCGCGCGATGCCGCCCCGGACGCGCGGATGGAGCGTGGCGTCGAGGTCCTCACGCCGCCGGAGGAGCCCGTACACCAGCTCCTGCGTCCAGCGCCGGTCCCGCGCGTCGAGAGCGGAAGTGCGCCGGTCAAAGGACGCATCAAGGAGCGAGCCATCCCGCAGGTCGGCGAGCACGTCCGCCGCGGCGACACGCGAGTCGGTCACGCCGGGGTGCGGGATGGGATCAACGCCGACAAGCATGCCCTAAAGATAGGGGACGGGCATCAGGCATCCGTAGGACGAGCTTCGAAGTCAGAGCTCTGAGATCGGAGGGGAGTGAGCATCCTGGTCCCGCTGCCTTATCGCCCTGCAGGTGGTCTCCCATCTCCCATCTCACTTCTCGAACACATCTCCGGCTGCGACGCCACGTCCCTGCGCCCAGTCGAGTGACGCGAGGCGGCGACGTCCGGCCGGATGCACATACGCAATCCACACGGCGCCTGTGCCGCACCCGACCAGCATCCCCATCTCGTCGATGCCGAGCACCACCCCCGGATCGCCGGTCACGTCCTGGGCGACGCGGCCCCCGAAGAGCTTGACCTCATTGTCGCGCACCACGCTGAACGCGCCCGGCACGGGATCGAACGCGCGGATCCTGCGCGAGACGTCGATCGCGGGTTGCGTCCAGTCGATGCGGCCCTGTTCACGGGTCACCTTGCCGGCGTAGGTCACGCCGGTCTCCGGCTGGGGCTTCCCGACGGCATCGCCTAACGAAACAAGCGTGAGCGCCTCGACGATAGCCAGCGCGCCCAGTTCCGACAGCCGCAGCGCCAGCTCGCCGCCCGTTTCATCGTCGAGGATGGGCGTGGCGGCCTGGAGGATCACCGGTCCGGCATCCAGCTCAGACACCATGCGCATGATGGAAATCCCGGTCTCGGCGTCGCCGGCCACGATCGCCGCCTGGATAGGGGCGGCGCCGCGCCACCGCGGCAGGAGTGACGCGTGGATGTTGAGCGTACCCAGGGGCGGGAGGTCGATGACTTCCCGCGGCAGGATGTGGCCGTAGGCCACGACGACCGAAAGGTCGGGCGCGAGCTCACGCAGCGCCGAAACAAACGCTTCCCCGCGCGGCCGTTCCGGCTGCAGCACCGGCAGGTCCTCTTCCAGTGCGACGACCTTGACCGGCGGCGGCACGGTGGAGCGGCGATGCCGTCCCTGCGGCTTGTCCGGTTGCGTGACGACGGCGACGACGTCGCAGCCTTCGCCTAACAGTGCGCGGAGCGGCGGTGTGGCGAATTCGGGCGTTCCCCAGAACAGGACGCGCATGTCACTGGGTCTCGTCCTCGTCAGCCCGATCCGCCGCGACAGGCGCCGGCGCGGTCAGGACACGACGCTGGCTCGGATACTTCTCCTTGAGGTCTTCCCAGCGCGCCATCACGCCGCGGCGCTTCAGGAAGCTGAGGTAGTCGATGAACAGCTTCCCGTGCAGGTGATCGATTTCATGCTGGAAGGCGCGGGCCAACAGCTCGGTGGCCTCGCGCTCGAAGATGTTGCCTTGCAGATCCGTGGCACGAATGGTGACTCGCGCCGACCGGTCCACGTCGCCGTAGATGTCGGGAATCGACAGGCATCCTTCCTCGGCGCGTTCGCTTCCCCCTTCGGTGATGATCTCCGGGTTGATCAGGACGATCGGGTCGTTGTCGACGTCCACTACGGCAACGCGCTCGAGTCGCCCCACCTGCGGTGCGGCCAGGCCGATGCCCTGCGCGGCGCGCATGGTCTCGAACATGTCCTCGACCAGCCGCCGCACATCATCGGTAATCTCCGTCACCGGATTGGTTTCGGTACGAAGCATCGACGAGCCGAGGACGTGGATCTCGAGCAGACTCACGCCGTTGCCCCCACCGTGTTCGAGCCGGCTACACGCGCGATCTTCCCGCGTTCAACCACGACGCGCGACTCGCCTGTCTTGATCGTGACGTGATCCTCCATCGACTTCTGCTTGGCCTCGACGCCGCCGGCTTCCTTGATGTGCACCACTTCCCCGACAAGGCCGCCCGCGGTGACGACACTGTCGCCTTTCCGCAGGTTGCGAAGGCGCTCTTCGTGCTGCCGGCGCTGCTTCTGTTGCGGTCGGATCATCAGGAAGTAGAAGATCGCAAAGATCGCCCCCATCTGTATCAGGAGCGGCAGCATCGGATTGGTCCCGCGCGCGGGCGCGGCCTGGACCAGGAGCAGCGTTGGAAAAGCGGCGACGGTCATTTCTGGGATTCCGGTCCGGAGGCCAGGCGGTCCAGCCATTCGCCGGCCCAGCAATCGAAAGCGCTCGCCTGGATGGCGGCACGGGCGCCGCGCATCAGGGACACGAGGAAATGTACATTGTGAAGCGACAGCAGGCGCAGGCCCAGGATCTCGTCGGACACGTACAGGTGCCGCAGATACGCCCTGGAAAAACGGCGGCAGACCGTGCAATCACAGGCCTCGTCGATGGGCCGGGGATCGGACCGGAAATCGGCGCGCTTGATATTGAGCCGGCCGGTACTGGAGAAGGTGGTTCCGTTTCTACCCATGCGCGTGGGCGCGACGCAGTCGAACAGATCCACGCCGCGGCGCACGGCCTCGATCAGGTCTTCCGGAAACCCCACGCCCATGAGATAGCGCGGCCGGTGCTGGGGCAGCTCGGGGTGAAGGATCTCGAGCATGGCATACATGTCCGGCTTGCTTTCCCCGACCGAGAGTCCGCCGATCGCGACGCCTTCCCACTCGCTCATGCTCGCGATGGTGCGTGCAGCCTGCCTGCGGAGATCGGGATGGATCCCGCCCTGCACGATAGGGAAGAGTGCCTGCCGTGACTCGTGATCGGTGACTCGTGACTCGGGCGCAGTTTCTCGGACCTCGGACCTCGGACCTCGGACCTCGGACAGACACCGCTCCAACCACCGGATTGATCGCTCAGACGCGTCCTGCGCGTCAGAAAACGTTGACTGTCCCGGAATGACGTGATCGAACTGCATGATCACGTCGGCCCCCAGGTTGCGCTGGATCCGCATCACCAACTCGGGTGTGAACCGGTGCCGTGAACCGTCGATGTGGCTGCGGAACTCGACTCCGTCCTCGTCGACGCGGCGCAGGCCCTCGAGCGAGAAGACCTGGAAGCCGCCCGAGTCCGTGAGGATGGGTCCGTCCCACGCCATGAAGCGATGCAGTCCGCCGAGGTCGCGGATCACCTCGTCGCCCGGCCTCAGGTGGAGGTGATAGGTGTTGGCGAGGATCATCGCGGCCCCGGCGCCGCGCAGGTCCTCGGGATCGAGTGCCTTCACCGTCCCCAGCGTTCCAACCGGCATGAAGACCGGTGTCTCGACGGCGCCGTGTGGCGTGACAAACGTGCCCGCGCGCGCCGCACCCGCGGTCGCGCTCACCTGAAAGGGAAAGCCGTTCACCAGCGCTGTCCTTCGCCGCCGGACTCAGGTAACGAGCATTGCATCGCCATACGAGTAGAACCGGTAGTCGTTCGCCAGGGCGACGCGATAAGCCTCCATGGCCAGGTCGTAGCCGGCGAAGGCAGCGACCAGCATGAGTAACGTGGAGCGCGGAAGATGGAAGTTCGTGATGAGCCTGTCCACGGCGCGAAACGCGTAGCCTGGCCGGATGAACAGATCCGTTTCGCCGGCCGATGCGTGCAGCCGGCCGTCAGGAGTGACAACGGTTTCCAGAGTGCGCGCCGAGGTCGTTCCGACCGCCCAGATCTTGTGTGCATTGTCGCGCACTTTGTTGAAGGCTTCGGCCGCGGCCTCGGTGACTTCGAAATACTCCGAGTGCATCACGTGCTGCGTGGGATCTTCGACTTCGACGGGCTTGAACGTTCCCGCTCCCACGTGGAGCAGCAGGTCGATCCGTCGGACTCCGCGCGACTCCAGGGCGGCCAGGAGTTCCGGAGTGAAATGGAGTCCGGCGGTTGGCGCGGCGACCGAACCGGACTGCCGGGCGTACACGGTCTGGTATCGCTCGGCGTCCGCCGTTTCATCGGTCCGGTGGATATATGGAGGAAGCGGGACGTGGCCGTGCCGTTCGATCGCGACTTCGAGCGGTTCCGTGGACTGGAGACGCACAATGCGGGTCCGGCGAGCGGTGACCTGCTCGATGACTGCGTCGAAACCTGGCGCGACATGCACCACTCGGCCGGCCCGCAGCTTTCCGCCTGGATGCACGAGCGCTTCGTACTGACCGGGCTCACCCGTGGGTCGGAGCAGAAACACTTCGGCCGGCGCGCCCGAGTCCCGCTGACCGAGCAGCCGCGCGCGGAAGACCCGCGTCGTATTCAGGACGATGGCGTCACCCGCCGGAATGAGAACGGCAAGATCCGCAAAGTGGCGATGCTGAAACGTGCCTGACGAGCGGTCGACCACGAGCAGCCGGCTCTGATCGCGACGATCGCTCGGAGACTGAGCGATGCGATCCGCGGGCAGGACGTAATCGAAGGCGGAAGTCTTCAAAGGGACGCACAGCGTCACTTCGTCAGTTGAAAATCGATCCCTGCTCATCGCGCACCGGCAGGCTGTACCCGAAGTGGCGGTACGCCTGCGACGTGGCCACTCGCCCGCGAGGTGTGCGCTGCAGAAAGCCATTCTGAACGAGAAACGGCTCGAACACTTCCTCGATCGTCTCGGCGTCCTCGGCCACCGCGGCTGCCATCGCCGCAATGCCGACGGGCCCCCCGTCGAACTTCTCGATGATCGCCCGGAGGATGCGCGCGTCCATGTCGTCCAACCCGAAGTGGTCGACATCGAGCATCTGCAGCATCTGTTCGGCGACCATCTTCGTGATACGGCCATCGGCCCTGACTTGCGCGTAGTCGCGAATGCGCCGGAGCAGGCGGTTGGCTATGCGCGGCGTGCCGCGGGACCGGCGAGCGATCTCGAGGCTGCCATCGGGATCGATCGCGACTTTCAGCACATCGGCGGTTCGGCGCACGATGAGGTCGAGGTCTTCGACAGGATAGTAGTTCAACCGCTGGACGATGCCGAACCGGGCCCGCATGGGCGGCGTGAGCATGCCGAGCCGCGTTGTCGCGCCGATCAGGGCGAATTTCTCGACTGGCATCGTGATGGTCTGCGCGCGAGGTCCCTCGGAAAGCCGGATGTCGATCCGGAAATCCTCCATTGCCGGATAGAGGAACTCCTCGATCACGGGCCTCAATCGATGGATCTCGTCGATGAAGAGGATGTCCCCCTCACGCAGGTTGGTCAGCGTTCCCACGAGATCGGCCGGCTTTTCCAGAGCGGGTCCGGACGTGGCCCTGATGTTCACGCCGAGTTCGCGCGCCATCAGTTCGGCGAGGGTCGTCTTGCCAAGCCCCGGAGGACCGAAGAACAGCGTGTGGTCCAGCGGTTCACGCCGGGAAAGGGCAGCGTCGATGTAGATCCGCAGGCTTTCCTTGACCTTCTCCTGGCCGATGAACTCTGCCAGACGCTGTGGACGGAGGGTCAGTTCGACCGTCCCTTCCTCAGGCAATTCGTCAGGAGTGGTGATCTCTCTGGTCATCGGTGCGGGTGCGGCGGAGTGAAGTTCTGAAGACGTCACAATATAAGGCCCCGAAGAGACTCCGAACCAGAGCGGCGCAAATCGTGACCGGTGGCGCCCCGGGCGCGTCGTTCGGGACAGGTCAGCGCGTGGGAGCACTGGCCCGTGCGGTTTGAACCGCGGTGCGCGGCCTGATCAAGCGCCTGCCGTGTCGTCAGAATCATCATCTACTACCGCCCCAGCGCTTGCCTCCGTCGACAAACCGCCGGCCGAATCCACACGCGCTCGTGACGCGCTTCCGTACGCTGGGGCGTGTTTTCCAGCCCCGCACCCAGGTCCAACCCGAGCTCTGGCGAGGCAACCCGGCGGCGAAGATCCTGGCCACCCTGCCCGAGGGCAGCGTGCCGGCGCTCATCATCGGCGTCGCCTGCATCATCTTCCTCTCGCAAACGGCGGCCACGAACCTCCTCAGCG
>DATCIJ010000049.1:0-6306 GCA_036507855.1 Gemmatimonadaceae bacterium
GACGGCTTCAGTTCCTGCAAGCCGGCCGCGCGAAGGATCGCGTTGAGCGCGGGCAGGTTCGTGTCCATCGTCCGCTTCAAGCCGGCGAGCTCCGCGTCCAGTTCCCGTGTGAGTCGCGAGAACGCCTCACGGCTTTGCTGCGTGGGCCGGTACTCTCCAGCCCCGACCACGCCGGAAAGAGCGGCGATCTTGTTGTTCAACCGGATCGGGTAGTTCAGCGGGTCCTGTCCACTCTGGTTGCGAGTCTGATAGACCTCGTTCTCACGGTACGTCAGGCTGTCCATCATCGTCCCGGCGAGTCGCGCGAATTCGGCGCGTTGCGCCGCGCTCAGTCGCTCGGTTCGATCGCCCACCTGCCATCGCATGTTGCGCACGGTGCGGACGCCGAGGTTGGCCTCGGTGACCTTGTCGCGGATCGCGATGAGCAGGCGGAATTGTTGCTGCAGGTCGGCATCAGTCGCGCTCGAACGCGGATCCTTGCGCACGCGGATGGGATGCGTCTGCCCATCGGAGCCCACGGTCATCCGGACGCTGTACGTGCCCGGTGGCGCGACGGGACCGGCGGTACCCGCCGCCCACATGATGAGGTTCGTGAACCGCTCGGCGTCGGGATAGCGCAGGTTCCAGGAGAACGTGTTCATGCCCATCTGGTCAGGCACCCGCGGTGGCGGGCCGCCACCACCACCGCGTCCTCCGCCACCGCCGCCGCCGCCCGGTGGTGCCACGCCGACCATGCGCGTCGCCGAATCGCGGCTGGCGCCTCCCCGCATGAGCGAGTCGATGGTCGCCGCGCGCCGGAGCGAGTCCGCCGCCGCCTGCGGATCCTGGTCGGACGTGAACGAACGGATCACCGCGCCGCGCGCGTCGAGGAACTCCACCTGGACGCGCTGTCCACGCTCCTTCAGCCAGTACTGGATCACCGCGCCCGAGGGGACGCCGGCAAACTGGGTGCGGAAGGCATCGACGGGGCGGAACAGGTGCGCGGCCTTCTGCGTGATGGCGGGCGTCGCTTCACGCAGCGCGGACATGTTGTCCATGATCCAGAAGGAACGCCCGTGCGTGGCGAGGATGACATCGTTGTCCTTGATGCGCAGGTCGTGCACGGGGACAATGGGCAGGTTGCGATTGATCGGCTGCCAGGTGAGGCCCTCGTCGAACGTGACGTAGACGCCGCGCTCCGTGCCGGCGAAGAGCAGGCCGCGTCGCACCGGATCCTCGCGAATGACGCGTGCGAAGTGATCGGGCTTGATGCCGTTCACGATCTTCGTCCACGTCCTGCCGAAGTCGCTCGTCTTGTAGAGGATCGGCTGTTTGTCGCCCTGCTGGTACCGGTTCGCGGCGACGAAGGCGCCGCCGGCAATGAAGTTCGATGGCGCGATGACCGAGATGCGGGTGAAGTCGCCGATGTCTTTCGGCGTGACGTTCTCCCAGTTCGCACCGTTGTTGCGCGACACCCAGATCAGACCATCATCCGTGCCTACCCACAGGACGCCCGCCCGCACGGGCGATTCGTCGAAAGCGAACACCAGCGCATAGGTCTCGACCCCCGTCTGGTCGCGGGTAATCGGTCCGCCCGACGGACCCATCGTGCGGGGGTCCTTGCGCGCCAGGTCCGGCGAGACCGCGGTCCAGCTCTCGCCTTCGTTGGTGGACCGGAAGAGCTTCGAACCGGCGGCGTACACCACGTTAGGCGTGTGGCGCGAGAAGACGATCGGAAAGGTCCACTGGAAGCGGACTTCGATGTCCTCTGATGAATGCCCCATCGGGTTGATGGGGAACACGGTCACGTTGCGCTCGAATCCGGTGCGGCGGTCCTTGCGCGTCAACAGCCCGCCGTAGCTCCCGGCGAAGATGATGTTGGGATCGCGGGGATTCGGCGTGACATAGCCCGACTCGCCCCCGCCGCCATCGTACCAGCTCCCGATGCCTTCACCGCCTCGGCTCGGGCCGCACAGGGTCGAGTTGTCCTGCTGCGCGCCGCACACATGGTACGGCCAGTCGGTCGTCACGTCGACGTGATAGAACTGCGCCGTCGCGTATTCCTGGCCGGTCCACGACTGTCCGCCGTTGATGGAAACGTTCGCGCCTCCGTCGTTGGCGTTGACCATCCGGTTGGGGTTGTCAGGCGCGATCCAGAGATCGTGGTTATCGCCGTGCGGAACGCTGATGCTCTGGGGGAAGGTCCGGCCGCCATCGCGCGACTTGTGGAAGCCGACGTTGAGCGAGTAGACGACGTTCGAGTCGACCGGGTCGGCGTAGACGTGCGAGTAGTACCAGGCGCGCTGGCGCATGCGGCGGTCGCCATTGAGGAACTCCCAGTTCTGGCCGCCGTCATCCGAGCGATAGAGGCCGCCCGAATCGTGTTCCACCTGCGCCCAGATGCGGCTCGGCTTCGCGGGCGAGACGGCGATCCCGATCTTTCCGGTGATCCCCCGCGGAAATCCCCGCGCGGTGTTGGACAGATTCGTCCAGGTCGCGCCGGCGTCGGTCGACTTGTACAGGCCGCTGTGGACGCCGCCTGACGACATGGACCACGGCGTGCGATATGCCTGCCACATCGCGACGTAGAGCACGTTCGGATTGGACGGATCCATCTGCACGTCGATCACGCCCGTCGAGTCGTTCACGAACAGCGCCTTCGTGAAGGTGCGCCCGCCGTCGGTTGTCTTGAAGAGTCCGCGATTCACGCTGGCCTGGAACGGATCGCCGAAGACCCCGAGGTACGCGACGTTCGAGTTCCTCCAGTCGACATCGATGCTGGCGATGTGCTCGTCGCGGAAGCCCAGGAAGGTCCAGGTGCGACCGCCGTCGGTCGTTTTCCAGAGGCCGTCGCCGTGCGCCGTGTTGCCGCGGATGCAGGTCTCGCCGCCGCCGACCCACACGATGTCCGGGTTGCGCGGGTCGATCGCGATGGCGCCGATGGTGCCGCCGAAGAAGCGGTCGCTCATCGGCTGCCACGTGAGTCCGCCGTCGGTGGTCTTCAAGACGCCACCGCCGGTGGTGCCGAACCAGTACTCGTTAGGTCTGGCGACCGATCCGGCGGCCGCCACCGACCGTCCGCCGCGCGCCGGGCCGATCTCGCGCCAGCGCAATCCGCTGAATACCGCCGAATCCAGGGTCATGGGACTCGTCGGCGCCGGGGGAATCACGCGCGCCACGCTGCGCGGCGGGGGCGCAGGGGGCGGCGTGGTCTGTTGCGCCACCAACGCGAACGGCGCCAGGGCGAGGATCAGGAGGGGCTTCGCGGGCGCGATGGACCAGCGCATGATCGACTCCGAAGGATGACTGTGCTTCGGTAATATGGAGTCGGTCGGTGCGCCGCAAGCGGGACAATCCCGCTCTGAGAGCTGGCTGAGGTCGAGAGGGCCGGGCCGGTACCCGAGTGCCACACTGTCGTGCCGCATTCTGAGCGCCGACAATGGATCGTTCCGGCTCGGTCCGCTCCTGTACCGCGGTCGCGCCCGGCGTACATTCGAGCCGAGCCGTAACGCGAATTTGCTGATGCACGCCTGTTGACCCTCTTCGTGTCGAGTCACCCATGAGTCATCGTCGCCTTTCTCTGCCCGCCGCCGCCGCGGTCGCCGTGCTGGCGATTGCCGCGTGCCAGAGCTCCCGCTCGGCGCCACCCACAACCAGTCCCACACCGTCGCGAGGCGCCGGTCCGGCGACCGTCACCAATACGACGGGTCGCGGAGGCGCTCCCGGCGAACAGACGCAGGGTGGAGCTGGCACGCAGGATTCGACCGCTGGACGTCAGGGTGGCCCGCCGGTGGCCGGCGATCCGCAGCCACGTCCGTACAATCGCGTCATCACGGCGCAGGCGAAGTCGCGCGATGGACTGTTCAAGACGCATCGCATCGGGTCGCGACTGTACTTCGAGATTCCGCGTGTGGCGCTCAACAAGGAGCTGCTGCTCGTGACGCGTGCGTCGCGGGTCCCGGTCAACCAGGGATATGGTGGACAGCAGGTCGGACCCACCCGGGTCCTTCGCTGGGAGCGGCGCGACAACCGCGTCCTGCTCCGCAGCGTGTCCTACGCGACGGTGGCCGATTCGGCGACGCCGATTTATCAGGCCGTTCGTTCATCGAACTTCGAGCCCATCCTGGCCGCGTTCAACGTCGAGGCTTACGGGCCCGACAGCGCTCCCGTGGTCGAAGTGACCCGCCTGTTCACCGCTCCGCCCAGTGAGATCGGTGCTGGTGGCGCGTTCCCCGGGAACCCGGATCCAACTCGTTCATTCATAGAACGCGTCGTGTCGTTTCCGGAGAACGTCAATGTCGAGTCGATCCTGACGATTCCCGTTGCCGGTCGCGCCGGTGGCGCGGGCCGCGCCGGCGCGCCCGCCGCTCCCACTCCGGCGACGAGCCAGAGCGTCACGATGAGCTGGAGCATGGTGAAGCTTCCCGACCGGCCCATGACGCCGCGCCTCTTCGACAAGCGCGCGGGCTACTTCTCGCTGCAGCAGCTCGATTACTCACGCCCCGAGCAGCGCGCCCAGGCACGCCAGTACATCGTGCGCTGGCGTCTGGAGAAGAAGGATCCTTCGGCGGCGGTCTCCGAGCCGGTGAAGCCCATCACGTACTACGTGGACCCGGCGACGCCGTCCTGGCTCGTGCCCTACGTGAAGCAGGGCATCGAGGACTGGCAGCCGGCGTTCGAAGCGGCGGGATTCCGCCGCGGCATCGTGGCCGCCGATCCGCCGACGCCGGAGCAGGATCCCGACTGGTCGCCCGAGGATGCCCGCTATTCCGTGGTGCGCTGGCTGCCGTCGACCGTCGAGAACGCGTCCGGGCCTAACGTGCACGACCCGCGCACCGGCGAGATCATCGAGTCGGACATCTACATGTACCACAACATCATGAACCTGCAGCGGTCGTGGTACTTCACGCAGGTGGGGCACCTCGACCCGCGGGCGCGGCAATGGCCGTATCCTGACGAGTTGATGGGCCGGCTGGTGCGCTTCGTCGTCGCGCACGAGGTGGGCCACACGTTAGGCCTGCAGCACGACCAGAAGGGCAGCTCCACCTATCCGGTCGACTCTATCCGGGTGAAGTCGTGGGTGAA
This sequence comes from Gemmatimonadaceae bacterium, assembly GCA_036507855.1. Taxonomy (GTDB): domain Bacteria; phylum Gemmatimonadota; class Gemmatimonadetes; order Gemmatimonadales; family Gemmatimonadaceae; genus JABWBJ01. Next base: position 5,065 of record DATCIJ010000049.1, read on the forward strand.
GCGCATGGGACACTCACCGTCCATCATGGACTATTCGCGCTTCAACTACACCGCGCAGCCCGAGGACGGACTGGAGCCGGAGGATCTCATTCCGGACATCGGACCCTACGACAAGTACGCGATCCGGTGGGGCTATGCGCCGGTGGCCGGCGCGAAGACCTCCGACCAGGAGTGGGCGACGCTCGACAAGTGGTCCCGCGAGCAGGACGCGACCCCGTGGTATCGCTTCGACGTGCAGGACTCGCGCGGCGGCGACCAGAGCTCGCACAGCGAGGCTGTGGGAGATGGCGACCCGGTGAAGTCCACGGGTTGGGGCATGAAGAGCATCAAGCAGATCGCGCCGCTGCTGGTGCCGGCGACCGTCCGCCCCGGCGAGGACTACGACGACCTGAACGCGATGTACGGCCGACTGGTCGGTCAGTGGGCAACGGAACTCCGGCACGTGGCCTGGGTGGTCGGCGGCACGGACGCGCAGGAGAAGTACGCGGGCCAGGCCGGTGAGCGGTACAAACCCCTGCCCAGAGCGCGCCAGAAGGAAGCCGTTCGCTTCCTCCAGGAGAATGCCTTCGCGACGCCAACACACTTCCTGCGCGACGACATCCTGCGCTACATCGAAGTCGAAGGCGCGCTCAGGCGGATCAACCAGTCACAGAGCGGAATCCTCTCCACCCTGTTCAACGACCGGCGGATGGAGCGCCTGATCGAATTCGAGGCGCTGCCGGCGACCCGTCGCGATGCGTATCCGCTTTCGGAAATGCTGGCCGACGTGCGGAAGGGAATCTGGAGCGAACTGGATGACGGCACCGTGCGGATCGATGCCTTCCGAAGGGAGTTGCAGCGCACCTACCTGACGCAGGCGAACAACAAGGTGAATCCCGCGCCGTTCGTGGCACCCGTCGGCGTTCCAGCCGCTTTCGCCCAGCAGATTGGACCGGCTCGGGCGACGAGCGACGTGCGCGCCCTCTTCAAGGAGGAGCTACGAACGTTGGACGCCGATGTGGGCAGGGCCATGGGCCGCGCCGGCGATCGGGAAACGCGCGCGCACCTGGCCGACGTGCGGGATCAGATCAAGAGGATACTGGATCCGAAGTAAGGAACAGCGAACAGCGAGCAGCGAACAGCGAGCAGCGACGTGACCGCCCACTGCTGATCGCTGACCACTCATCGCTGCTCGCTGATCGCTAGTGCCGTTCCAACTTGTTTCGCCAATGGCTCAGAGACACGAGCCGGCTGGGAACCAAC
>DATCIJ010000050.1:0-6524 GCA_036507855.1 Gemmatimonadaceae bacterium
CGATGACGCCGATGATGTGCAGCCTGTTGCTGAAACCCACCCACGACCATGGCCGGGTGTACCTGTTTTTCGAACGATTGTTCGACGCGTCGCGGAATTTCTACGGAACGACTTTGCGCTGGACCATGCGGCAGCGGGGCCTGATGCTCGCCGGGTCTGCCGTCTTTCTGGTCTTGATAGGCGTCATTTACACCAAGGTTCCACAGGGTTTCATCCCGCGCCAGGATACGGGCGTCATCTTCGGCAACTTGCGGGCGCCGGAAGGCGTCACGTTTGCGGAACTCGAGCAACGTCAGCGCAGAAGCGCGGAGATCGTCCGGAAGCACCCCGATGTGGAAGCGGTGATGTCTACGGCCGGGCAGGGATTCGGCGGCCAGGTCGGAGATAACATCGGCCGGCTGATCATTCGCCTCAAACCACGCGCCGAGCGCAGGCTTACCGCGGACCAGGTGATCCAGGAGTTGCGCCGCCCGTTTGCCGGAGGGGCGCTCGGTGTGCGGGTGTTCATGAACAATCCGCCGGCGATCAATATCGGAGGCCTGGTCGGCAATGCCGATTATCAGATGGTGCTGCAGGGATCGAACCTGAAAACGCTCTACGCCGAGGCGCAGGAATTCGAAACGAGGTTGCGCGAATCCGACTTTCTCCGGGACGTCAGCACCAATCTCGAACTGCGCAATCCCGAAATCGAGATCGATATAGACCGCGATCGCGCGGCGGCTTTGAGCGTGTCGCCGCAACAGATAGAAACCGCGCTCTACAATGCGTATGGCGGGCGCCAGATCAGCACGCTATACGGCGCCACGGACCAGTACCTGGTGCTGCTGGAACTTGAACCACGCTTCCAGCGGGACATCAACGCCTTGCGGTCGCTCTACATCCAGTCCAGCACCGGCCGCATGGTACCGATACACGCCGTGGCTGATGTCAAACTGGGCGTCGGCCCGGTGTCGGTGAGCCATTACGGGCAGCTGACATCGGTCGTCCTGTCGTTCAACCTGGCGCCCGGCATTTCGATCGGCGACGCCGTTTCGCGTCTCGAGCGGATGGCGGCCGACATCCTTCCCGCCGGGGTATCCGCGAGGATGGCGGGGAGCGCCAAGGCATTTCAGGATGCCTTCCGGACGTTGCCGATCCTGCTGCTGATCACGATCCTCGTGATCTACATGGTGCTCGCGATCCTGTATGAGGATTACCGGCACCCCATCACCATACTGACCGCCCTGCCGTTCGCGGGCTTCGGGGCGCTGCTGGTGCTGATGATCTTCGGCATGGAACTGAACGTCTTCAGCTTCGTGGGCATCATTCTCCTGGTGGGACTCGTCAAGAAGAACGGCATCATGATGGTGGATTTCGCCCTTCAGTTGCAGCGCGAGAAGGATCTCCCGCCGCAGGAAGCGATCGTGGAAGCCTGTCTGATTCGATTCCGGCCGATCATGATGACGACGCTCGCGGCGATCTGCGCGGCGTTGCCGCTTGCCCTCGGCACCGGCACCGGGTCGGAAACGCGCCAGCCGCTGGGAATCGCCGTCGTCGGCGGGCTGGTCTTTTCCCAGTTGCTGACCCTGTACGTGACACCGACGTTCTACGTCAGCATGGAGCGGCTGGCAGGATTCTTCCGTGGCCGGCGCAAAGCCCTGCCCGCGGTCGGCCGGTGACGGAAATGGCGGGCGCAGGACCGAACCAGTGGCGCAGACGGGAATGAGGTGAATCATGGCGAACACCGACAAACTCGCGCTCCTGGTGGGCGGAGGCCCGGCACCGGGCATCAATAGCGTGATCACCGCCACGACCATACGCGCGCGCCTTCAGGGCGTAGAGGTGCTGGGGATTCGCGACGGGTTTTCCGAGATCATGACCGGAAAGATCGACCGGGTGCGACCGATCGCCATCGAGGACGTGAGCCGCATACACTTCACCGGCGGCTCCTATCTTGGCACGTCGCGCGCGAACCCGACGAAGAAGAGCGAGCACCTGGAGCAGGTAGTGAAGTCGCTCGTGCAGGTGGGGGCGACCCTGCTGGTCACGATCGGAGGCGACGATACGGCTTTTGCCGCGATGAAAGTCGCTGAAAGAGCGGGCGGCATGCTGCGCGTCGCCCATGTTCCGAAGACCATCGATAACGATCTCGCGCTGCCGTCATACGTGGACACTTTCGGATACCAGACCGCGCGTCACGTAGGCGTCGATCTCGTGAAGAACCTCATGGTCGATGCGCAGACCACCAGCCGCTGGTATCTCGTTGTCGCCATGGGGCGCAAGGCCGGCCACCTGGCGCTCGGAGTCGCCAAGGCGGCAGGGGCTACCCTCGCCATCATCCCCGAGGAATTTCCGGGTGGCAAGACCACGCTGGATATGCTCGCCGACATCCTGGTCGGCGCCGTGGTCAAGCGCTTCTCCGAGCAACGCAAGGACGGCGTTGCCATCCTCGCTGAGGGTCTCGCCGAAAGCATTCCCGAAAAGGAGATCGGGCGCCTCGGCAATATCGAACGCGACGAGCACGACAATATCCGGTTCTCGGAACTCGATCTCGGCCGCGGAATCAAGAAACTGGTCGAGGCGCGCCTCGCGGGCCTCGGGATCAAGACTACTATCGTGTCCAAAGACATCGGCTACGAGCTGCGCTGCGCCGATCCGACGCCGTCGGACATCGAATACACCCGCGACCTGGGCTACTGCGCCGCGAAATTCCTGCTCGAGGGGGGCTCGAACGCGATGATCTCGCTGCAGGGGGGGCAGTTTGTGCCGGTGCCGTTCGCGACGCTCATCGATCCGGCGACGGGGAAGACCAGGGTCCGCACCGTCGACATTCACTCGACGCGCTACGCGATCGCCCGACGCTATATGATGCGCCTGCGCCGCGACGATTTCGAGAATTCGCAAAAGCTCGCGCGACTCGCGCAGACCGCCGGTCTGTCCCCGGAGGAGTTCCGCTCGCGGTTCGAGTACGTGGTGGAACATGAACCACCGCCGCTCGTGCTGTTGCCGCGCCGTGCGCACTGATCGGGGAGCATGTCCCGTAATCGTAACGTTTATGGCTTGCTCAGATGCCGAGGTAGCTCGACTTGATGTCGGCGTTCGCCCATAGTTCCTGAGGGCGTGCCGAGTGGACGACCTGGCCCTTGCTCATGATGTGCACGTAATCGACGAGCTTGATGGCGAGCGAGGCGTTCTGTTCGACCAGCAGGATCGAGAGGCCCTCCCGCCTGAGCGTCGCGATCGCCTCCCACACTCCCTGGATGACGATGGGCGCGAGCCCCTCGGAAGGTTCGTCCATGATAAGGCAGTCGGGATGGGTCATAAGCGCCCGGCCGATCGCCAGCATCTGCTGCTCGCCTCCCGACAGCGTTCTCGCGCGCTGGACGCGCCGCTCTTTCAGCCTCGGGAAAAGAGCGTAGACGCGTTCGAGTTTCCAGCCGAGCCGGCCCGCGCCGCGCGCGGCTACGGTGAGGTTTTCCTCCACGTTGAGCGAGGGGAAGGTGCGCCGTCCCTGGGGCACCAGGCCCACGCCCATGCGAACCGTTTCAAACGACGAGACACTCGTGATGTCCGCACCCTTGAAGATGATTCTTCCCCGGCGCGGGCGATTGAAGCCCATCACCGAGTTGACGAGCGTGGTCTTGCCGACACCGTTCCGGCCGAGCAGCCCGAGGATTTGCCCTTCCTCGAGTTTCAGCGAAAGCCCCTGGAGTACGTAGGCGTCACCGTAATAGGTGTGGATGTCCTCGATTTCCAGGATCGCCACCGGTTACCCCGTTCCCAGATAGATTTCCTGCACCTTCGCGCTGCTGCGGATCTCGCTCGTCGCGCCGTCTTCCACCATCCTGCCGAAGTGAAGGACCGAAATGCGGTCCACCACGTCGAACACGACATCCATATCGTGCTCGATCAGAAGAATCGCGAGATCGGGATCGAGCCGCTTGAGGAATGCCGCCATCTCGCGCGACTCGCCCGATGCGAGCCCCGCGGCCGGCTCGTCAAGGAGCAGGATCTTCGGGTCGCTCGCAAGGGCGAGCACGATTTCGATCTGGCGCTGCTCGCCGTGCGAGAGCTGTCGAACCTCGACGTCCCTCCGCTCCCAGTAGCCGGCGCTTTCCAGCAGGCGCCGCGCCTTCTCGTGCGGATCGCGGTAGGAGGAGAGAAACCGCCACATCACGAACTTCGTCCTGCGCAGGCCCCCGATGGCGAGCAGCACGTTGTCAAGGACCGTCAGTTTCGGAAAGAGGCTCGTGATCTGGAAAGTGCGCGCCATTCCCAGAGCGGTCCGGCGGTGGCTTGGCCAGCGCGTCACGTCCCGGCCGAACAGCAGGACCTGTCCGGAAGTCGCGGGCAGGACGCCGCTTATGAGATTGAAGAGCGTGGTCTTGCCTGCCCCGTTCGGCCCGATGATCGCTTTCCGGTCGCCCGGGAAAATTTTCAGGTCGACGTCCCGCACGGCGTCGAGCCCGCCAAAACTCTTGGACAGACCTCTCAGTTCGAGAGCGGGGCGCCCTCCGTTCATACCATTCTCGGCAGCGATGGTCGCCGCGCCTCACTCGCGATCACGCAAGTGCCGACCCTTCATTCGCAGTACTTGCATGGAGGGAATTCGCGGCTGTAAACCGGCTGCTTCAGGAATTCCGCCTTGGGATACTTCCAGAACTGGCCCACGTTCGGGTACGTCTTCACCACGGTGTTCCAGAGCTCGTCCTTGTCGTAACCGTGCTCCTTCTTCTTTCGCACCACCCGGATGTACACGTTGTGAACCGGGTTCCTCATCTCGTCGAGGCGCACCGGACCGCGCGGGGTCTCGAGCTGCACGCCGGCAAGCATCTTGACGAACTGTTCCGTGCCCGGCCACTTGCCCTTCGTCTTCTTCAACACCTCGTGGATCATCTGGGCAGTCGAGTAGTTTGACTCCGAGTAGTAGGAGGGCACCTTGCCGTACTTCTCGCGGTACTTCTTCACGAAGGCCGCGTTCTTCGGCGTGTCGAGCGCCGCGCTGTACTGCAGGGCCGATACATGACCGATGACCTCGTCGCCCATCGACGGAAGCACGAACTCGTCGTAGCTCGTCCCACCGCCCAGCACGGGCTTCTTGATGCCCGCCGCGGCCAGCTGCTTGGGAAACTGGAGCGACATCGGCCCGACCATAAGCGTGAATATCGCGTCCGCGTCTTTCTTCATGGTCGGGATGTACGGACCGAAGTCGATCGTTCCCAGCGGTGGCCAGATCTTCTGGATGATCCTGCCGCCGCAACCCTCGAAGGTCTTCTGAAACCCGCCCACGACCTCGTGGCCGAAGGCGTAATCGGCGGCGATCGTCACGATCCGCTTGTAGCCCTGCTCACACGCCCACTCCCCGAACGGGTGATTGGGCTGGGAACTGGTCCAGCCGGTGCGGACCATGTAGGGAAACTTGGCGCTGTCCCGCTGCGTCAGATCGTCCGCGGCCGGGATGGAGGCGACGTACACCGTTTTAAGCCGCGTGCTGACCGGGGCCAGCGCGTAACCCGTCGACGCGAGCAGCCCCCCGATGAACATGTGAACCTTGTCCTGCCGGATCAGCTTCTCGACCTTGCGCACCCCGACCGGCGGCTTGCCCTCTTCGTCCTCCACGATGAACTTCACCTTGGCGCCGGCGAAGTCGCCTCCGACCTCGTCCAGGTACATCTGGAAGCCGTTGGTCATGTCCTTGCCGACCTGGGCAAAGATCCCGGTCGTCGGCGCAAGGAAGCCGATGCGCAGCTCCTGCGCCGCCATGACGGGCGGCGGGCTCATGAACGTTCCGAGCCCAAGGGCTCCTGCGATCAATCCCCACGCAATGCTTCGTACGACTTGGCTCGACATGGCGTTCCCTCCTTTAATGAGAATCGGACTGCAATCGGAAAATGGGGTCAGAGTCACTTTTCCGAATACTTTCACGAGGTGTGCCGCGGAAATTTGACTCTGACCCCATTTTCCCACCGCGCACGCCAGCCGCGGATTCTCTCCGGCACGCTCATCAGGCCCCCCGGCAGATATAGTATCGTCAGCACATAAACCCCGCCCAGCACGTACTGCCACCACGGGACGAGCGTGCTCAGGTATTCCCGCAGAAAGACCACGATCCCGGCCCCGACCGCGCCTCCCACCAGGGTCCCCGGCCCCCCCAGCACCACCATCAGCAGCGCGTCCACCGAGGTCGCGAGGACCACGTCTTCGGGACTGACCAGACCGTGGGCGTGCGCCCACAACACACCCGCGAGCCCTCCGAAACCGCCGGCGATGATGAACGCGAGGTACTTGTGCAGCCACGTGTGGTATCCCAGTATGCGCATTCTCGGCTCGTTCTCCCGAATTCCCACCAGGCTGCGGCCAAACGGCGACCGCACCAGGACGGTCAGCAAAACCAGGGTCGCGATAAAGAAACCGAACACGACGAAGAAATACGTCACGTCGTCGGCGAGCTGGATCCCGAACTCGGGTCGCGTCGGGAGCACGATCCCGTTGTCCCCGCCGGTCAGGGAATTCCACCGGTAAGCGAGTCCCCATACGCACATTCC
>DATCIJ010000051.1:0-2263 GCA_036507855.1 Gemmatimonadaceae bacterium
TCGTCGGTGGCGCGTTCGAGCGCCGCCAAGGCGCGAGTCGTATCACCCAGCGCCAATGCGACAAAAGCGATGTTCGTGAGGCGCTCCCCCGCTCCGGGCCCCGCACGCTCGAGCTCGTGGAGCGTGGCTTCCGCCGCCGCGCGATCGCCGAGGATGGCGTGCAGCACGCCCGCCGCCGTTCGCCACGATGGCACGCGAAGGACGAGCCGATCGGTGAAGACCCTCGCCGAATCGCGCAGACCGGCCTCGAGGAGCGCCTGCGTCATCATGAACAGAGCTGGTGGATTGAGCGAGTCGATCTCCAGCGCCCGCTCCAGCTCCTTGATCGCCTCGGCGGGCCGGCCCATGAGCGTCAGGACGCGCCCCGACCACGCCGACGCGACCGATGAATACGGATCTAGCGCTCTGGCGCGGTCGAATTCCACTTTCGCCGCCGGCAGGCGTCCCAGATAGTACAACAACCGGCCGTATTGCACCCGCGCCGAAGCGTCGCTCGAGTCCAGCGCCACCGCGTGTCGGTGCGCGGCCAGCCCCGCCTCCCATTCGTAGGCGTGCCCATGGGCGAGCCCCAGCGCGGTATACGCCTCCGACTGCGTGCTGTCGAGCGCCAACGCTCGGCCAGCGGCGCGGAGGGCACGCTCCCGCACGGCGATTGGGCGCACGGGGCTGAAGTATGGAAGGAGTTCGAGCGCGACGCCGAGCCCCGCGTGCGCCCGCGCGAAGTTGCTGTCCCTGGCAATCGCTTGCTCGAACTTTTCGATGGCCTGGGCCACGCCCGGTCCGCGGCGCTCGAGAGCAAGCTTTCCTCGCAAGTACAGGTCGTATGCCTGCGGATTCGTCGTCCCGATGCTCGCCGTCGCCGGTACGCCTCGCGACGCCGCTGCGATACCGAGCCGTTGCTGAAGCGTACTGCCCACGGCTCGCGTGATGGAGTCCTGCACGGCATACGCCTCGTCGGCCACGCCAGCGAAGTCCTCCGACCACGCCTCGCTGTTGTCAGCGGCGTTGATGAGCTGGGCCGACACCGCCAGCTGGTTCGCGGTCCGCCGCATCGTACCGAGGAGGACGTAGCGGACAGTGAGCGCCTGTCCAATTTCCCGTGCATCAATGTCCGACCTGCCGCGATACCGCGCGCTCAACGATCGGGAAGCGACCCGAATCCCGGAGACCTTTCCGAGCGCCGTCGTCAGTTCATTGGCCATCCCTTCTGCCAGGTACTCCTGAGCCGTATCGCCACCGACATTCAGGAACGGGATGATGGCCAGTGACTCCGCGCGCACCACGTCCGAACGACCGCCAAGCCAGGCGCGCGCCGGCACGGCCAGCGCCGCGATCAGGACAATCGCTGTGGTGCCCAGTACGCTCCGGCGTTGTCGTCGGGTCAGTCGATTCGTAAGGCGTTCCAGGCCGCTCGCCGGCGCTGTGGTGGTTTCGAGCCTTCGCAGTATCTCCTGCGCCGACGGCGGACGCGCCGCCGCCTCCTTTTCGAGGCACTGCATAACGAGCGCGACGATAGCTGGCGGACAATCCGGACATTTCTCGCCCAGTGGTCTCGGCCGCTCACCGAGATGCGCGGCAAGGAGCTGCTGCGCGCTCCGGCCAGCGAACGGTGTGTCGCCAGCCAGCATCTCGTAGGCGACGCAGCCGAAGGAATAGAGGTCCGCCCGGTGATCAGCGCCGGGGTCGGCGGCGATCTGCTCCGGCGCCATGTATGCCGGTGTGCCGAGTGTCGTGCCCAGCTCGGTAATCGTGACGTCCGAGCTCTGAACGCTGGGCTCGGATCTCGCGCGTGTCAGTGCGCGCGCGATTCCGAAGTCAGTGACGACGGCCGCTTCACCGGAAAGCAGGATATTGTGCGGTTTGATGTCCCGGTGCACCACGCCGTTCTCGTGCGCGTATGCCAACGCGCGCGCCACGTCACGGAGAACGCTGATCGCTCTGGCAATGGGAAGGCGGCCGTCCCGGGCAAGACAGTCGCGCAGGGACAACCCGTCGACGAACGGCATCGTGTAGTACGGGAGGCCGTTCGTGTCGCCAGCGGAGAGTACGGGAACGATGTTCGCCTGCTGGAGCGACGCCGCCAGTCGGATCTCGCGCGCGAAGCGCTGTGCAGATACGCCGGCCGCGAGGTCTGGCGCGAGGACCTTGATGACGACGCGCCGGCCGAGTGCGTTCTCTACGGCGGTGAAGACGCGCGACATCCCACCGCCACCGAGCTCGCGCTCGATCGCGTAGGCGTCGCCGAGGGTCGTCTGGAGCTGGA
>DATCIJ010000052.1:0-15273 GCA_036507855.1 Gemmatimonadaceae bacterium
GGTCCCGTTCTTGATCATCAGGTCGATGAGCGCGCTCAGCCTCTCGGGATTCTTGTCAGCCTCGGACCAGAGCAATCCGGCGTAACGGAATCGGTCCAGCTCATCCCAATAGTTGTAGTCCGTCGGAAAACTCTGCGAGCCGCCCAGCGCCGCGTCGGGAATCCCGTACCAGTGTTCGATGCTGCGCACACCGGCGTTCGACGCGACGCGCGCATCGGTTTCAGAGACCTTGAGGTCGACCATGGTGAACATGCCGAGCTTCTTTCCCTCGTCGGCAATGGCCTCCATGACCTCGGGATAATGTCCGGGGCTCTTGGACACCTTGATGCAGTCGGCGCCGGCCTGCTTGAACTCGCGCACCATCGCCCGCGCCTTGTCCGGCGTGTTGCCGATTTCCCATTCGCGTAGCGGCTGCGGCCATCGCAGGCAGAGGACGAGGCGGGGACCGACGACCTGATTCGCCTCGATCTGCTTGCGCTGCTCCGCCATCCGCGCCATGCCTGCGCCGGTGCCAGCGTCGCGCACGGTGGTGATGCCGTGGCCGAGATAGATGCGATAGACGAGATCGAGCGCCTTCGGTCCCAGGTCGCCGTTAGGCGATGGCAGGTGGGCGTGCATCTCCACCAGTCCCGGCATGACGTACTGGCCGGTGGCGTCGATCACCTTGTCGCCGGTGGCGCGCTGGAAATTGCGCCCATAGCCGGCCGCGTTCACCGCGTCCATCGGGATCATGTCGGTGATGACGCCGTTCTCGATCACGATGTCGACCGGGCCTTCGGGCGGCATGGCTCGGTTGGTGCCCGGCGTGCCGCGACCCGAGATGACCGTCGCGCCGCGGATGATCAGGCGGTTGACGCGTTCCCCGCGGGTGGTGCCCAGGGGCAGCGTCGTCGGGCCGTTGTTGGTGACGGCGATGGATTCACGAACGGTCTGCCCACCGGCTTGCGCGGCAAGCAGGAAGAGGGCGATGGCGGAAAGCTGGCGGTACATGGGATCTCCGGGAGTCGGCCCCACGTCACGCTACCGCCTGCCGGTATGCGTGGCAACCGCGGCGCCCGGTGAGCCGCCCGGAAGCGTCCGTTCCGATCAGCCGAACCGGCCGCTCGACGCGACGGGGTGACGCATCCCATCAACTGCGCCGCGCAGAAACGACGCAAGGCGCGGCATGCGCGGTGGCACGTGGTTCAGGTCCACCACCGGCGCCCCCGCCAGCCATCGCCACGCCAGCGTCCACAGGGGACGGATCGCACGCCATCCACCAATGCGCAGCATCTTTGCGTTCGTAGCGCCCAGTCCGTACATGTAGCCGGCGATGAGGCTGTGGCCCTGATCCCAGGTCCGGAAGCCATGGTGCACCACCGCTGCCTCCGGCGTTTCTGCCACGCGCCAACCACCGGCTAGGGAGCGGATCGCGAAGTCCGCGTCTTCACCGGCGCGAAACTCCGCGCCACTGCCCAGGGCCTCGTCGAAGCCCGACAGTGCTTCCCACGTCGCACGACGCACGGCCATGCATGCTCCCATCCCCTCGATCTTCGTCTTTTGCTCCAATCGCTCGGCCACGAAGAACGAGTGCACCTGATAGGCGGGAACAAATCCCGCGCCACGATCATACTCGGGCGCCGTCACGCTCCCGAACACCATCCCGATGCGCTCATCGCTCAGGAAAGCGGCCCGCATCGCGCCGAGCCATCCCGGAACGATCTCACAGTCATCGTCGGTGAACGCGATGATCGCGCCCGTGCAGGCCGACGCGCCGATGTTGCGCGCCGCCGCCAGCCCGAGCGGCGGCGAGCGGATCACCCGCACGGTCGAGAACCCCGGTTCGTTAGCGAGGAGAAGTCGGGTCTGGTCTCCCGGGCTCTGATCGACCACCACGACTTCGGCGTCTGGCGTGTCGCGCAGCACCGAGTGGACCGCGGTCACGACTCCGACCGGGCGGTCGCGCGTGCAGATGACGACCGAAATGTCGCCGGGCGTGGTGACACGCGGGTTCGAGGTCATCGGGCCGCGCTCAAGGTTGGCGGCGCATCCGCAACCCGCACCGGCAGACACGAACTCGCGGACGCAGCTGCCGCAAGCGCGACGCGTACCGCCTCGCGTCCATCGGCCATGGTACAGGCAGGCCGTGATCCGTTTCGCACGCTATCCACCAGGTGTTGCCACTCACCGCGATAGGAATCGCCGTAATCGCCCAGTTTTCGCATCCGCGCAAGGCCCCGCGGCAGCTCGCGCAGCGCGCGTGCCATGCCGCGCGCCCGCGGCCCCATCATGCCGGCGGTCTCGCGCCGCGCGTAGACTTCGAGGCCGTCGAAGCGCTGGCAGGAGACGCGCAGCCGGCCCTGGTCCCCGCACACTTCCATCTCGATGTCATGGCTCGTGCGCTCGGAAAGGACAGCCTCGGCCAGCATCCCGTTTGAAAGTGACGCCGAGATCGTCGCGCTCTCGTCATCGCGCGTGCCGTGCCGTGAGCGCGCAAACACGTCGAGGACCTCGGCGCCGGTGAGGAAGCGCCATTGGTCGAAGAGATGCACTCCCAGCTCGACGATCGCCCCGCCGCCTGTGACGCGCGTCCGTTTCCATGGTGGCGCGGTATCGTCGCCGCGCGGGCTGTTCCACGTTCCGCGGATCGACTCCAACCGGCCAAGGGAGCCGGACGCGATCACTTCGCGTGCCTTGGCCAGCAGCCGATGCCAGCGCATGTGGAAGCCTGTCATGGCGAGCCCGGTCGATTGCCCGGCTGCGGCGACGAGGGCGTTGCAATCGCCAAGCGAGAGCGCAAGCGGTTTCTCGACGAGCACGTGGCGCCCCGCACGCAGCGCTTCGATCGCCAGCTCCGCGTGAGCCCCCGGCGGGGTGAGGATACCCACGACATCGGCGACGGAAGGAGAGAAGCATTCGCGTGCGTCGGAAAGTCGCATGCCGATGCCGTATCGATCGGCGACGCGCGCGCAACGCGCCGCATCCGGATCGGCCAGCGCTACGACGCGCGCGCCACGCACGTCGCGCAGGGCACGGAGGTGCTTGTGCTCCGTCACCTCGCCCGCACCGATGAGCGCGATGCGCAGCGTGCCTCCCGCCGTGGCAGTGGCGCCGCGGTTCATGCGCATTCCCTCGACGCCGAGCGGCGAAACTGGATGGATGCATGGACCAGGCGCGCTTGGCGCGTCAACGCGGCGCCGGTATTATCGCCTGCGTGATCATGGCGAATCGTGAGAGCAGGGTCGTCGACCACGTCGTGGTTGGCGCGGGCACCGCCGGGTGCATCGTCGCGACGCGCCTCGCACAGCGGGGCGATTCGGTGGTGCTCCTCGAAGCCGGCGGCCCGTATCGGCGCGTGCTCGACGTTCCGCTGGTCGGACTCTGGGCGTGGCTCCGCAACCCCGAGCGCTATTGCTGGAACCAATACACTGTGCCTCAAGACAGACTGGGCGGACGACGGATCTGGTTCCCGGGTGGGCGCATAACAGGAGGCAGCTCGGCCATCAACGCGATGATCTACACCAGGGGACACCCGGCGTCGTACGATCGCTGGGGTGTTCCTGGATGGAGTTTTCAGGACCTGCTGTCGTATCACCGGCGCGCCGAAGATTTCGAGGACGGTCAGTCAGCCTACCACGGAACTGGCGGACCCATCGCCGTTTCCCGCACCCGGCACCGCTATCCGCTCGCGGACGCCTTCGTAAGGGCAAGTTCCGACGCCGGCGTCCCACTTACGGACGACTTTAACGGGCCAATGTCTCACGGGGCTGGGTACTACGACCTGTTGCAGCGCCGCGGCGCTCGCAGCGTACCCGGAATGTCCTACCTGTCAATCGCGCGCCGACACCCGGGATTCCACCACGAGTTGAAGGCGGTCGTGACACGATTGCTCGCTGACCGTGGCAGGATAACGGGCGTGCGGTACACGCAGGGCGGGTCCGAGCACACTATCCGCGCTGGCGGGGTCGTGTTATGCGCAGGCGCCGTCCGCTCGCCGCAACTACTGATGGTGTCGGGCATCGGCCCGGCCGATGCTCTCAGGCGATTGGGGATCGAAATTGTTGCCGATCACCCGAGCGTCGGCGCGTCTCTCCAGGACCAGGTGAGAGTTCCGGTCGTCTTCCGGCATCAGGGAGGCTCTCCAACCAGGGCGGATCGTCTCATTGCCGCCGGACTGCAGTTTCTCACGGGCCGCCGCGGGCTGCTCGCGTCAAATGTGTGCGACGTCGCCGCGGTCGCCTGCCTCTCATCGGGAGGAATTCCGGACACGCGCATCGCGTTGCGCTGGCGGGTGTTCCCCGAAACCGGCCTGCCGCTCGCCGACCTTGAGGTTTCGATCCTCCAACCGGAGTCACGGGGGCGTATTTCGCTCCGGTCCGCGGACCCGAACGTGCCCCCCGACATCGATCCCCGCTACCTCAGCGAACAAGCCGATCGTGATGCTATCGAGAGGGGTGTGGCGCTTGCCCGACGAATCGCGGCCACGGATGCGCTGCGTCGGGCCGGGCTCGAGGATGAGTACGCACCGGGACCCGTGTCCGTCGATGAGCACATTCGGCAGCACGCGTCGTCGGCGTATCACCCGGTCGGGACATGCCGTATGGGCACCGATACCAACTCAGTGGTCGATCCCGAGTTGCGGGTACGCGGCGTCGAAGGACTACGCGTGGTGGACGCGTCGGTCATTCCGTCATGCGTCGCCGCGAACGCGCAGGCAAGCGTCATCGCGGTAGCCGAGAAGGCCTCCGACCTGATGGCGTCATGACGGCACGACCGCAATCAGATTGACCGCTGGCATCGACTCGTCCCGCCGCCAGATTAGTCGGCCAGAACCGGAACATTCCCAAGGAGTACTCGATGAGAACGGAACGCCTCTTCGCGATCGTTGCGCTTGGCGCCACCACAATGGTCACGGTACCGAGCGCGGCCGGCGCCCAGGCGGCGACCGCTGATCCACGGCTGGAACGCCTGAAAACCGAAGCGCTGACGGCCGTCGAGGGCCGCGCCAAGATGGTCCAGGAGATCGTCGACATGCTCTTCTCGTTCGGCGAGCTCGGCTTCCAGGAGTTCGAGACGTCGAAATACCTCACCGGCATCCTCGAACAGAACGGGTTCAATGTCGAGCGCGGAGTCGCCGGGATACCCACCGCCTGGGTCGCACGCTGGGGATCGGGCAAGCCGGTCATCTCGCTTGGCTCCGACATCGACGGCATTCCGCAGGCGAACCAGAAACCCGCGGTCGGCTATCGCGATGCACAGATCCCGCTCGCGCCCGGCCATGGCGAAGGCCACAACTCTGGTCAGGCAGTGAACATCGCCGCCGCGCTCGTCGTGAAGCAGATAATGGAGCGCGAGAAGATCCCGGGCACACTGGTGCTCTGGCCAGGCGTCGCCGAGGAGCAGCTCGGGACCAAGGCGCACCTGGTTCGCGCCGGCATCTTCAAGGATGTGGACGCCACGATCTTCACCCACGTGTCGAGTGATCTTGGCGTTCAGTGGGGGCCCGGCGGCGGCAACGCGCTCATCTCGGCCGAGTTCCGGTTCCGTGGCCAGACGGCGCACTCGGCCGGCGGGCCGTGGCGCGGCAAGTCGGCGCTCGACGCGGTCATGCTGATGGCTCAGGCGTGGGAGTTCAAGCGAGAGCATCTCGAGCTCCCGCAGAGGTCACATTACGTGATCCCCGACGGCGGTGACCAGCCTAACGTAGTGCCCCAGACGGCTTCGATCTGGTTCTACTTCCGCCAGCTCGACTACGAGCGCACGATGGCGATGTTTGAGGCGGCGCGGAAAATGGCCGAAGGCGCGGCCCTGATGACTGACACCAAGGTCGACACGGTCATGATCATCGGCTCGGCCTGGGATCAGCACTTCAGCAAGTCGATCGCCGAGACGATGCACAGGAACATCCAGCGAGTCGGGCTGCCGAAGTGGGACGCCAACGATATCGCGCTGGCGAAAGGGCTGCAGCGTGAACTTGGAGTGCGCGAGTCCGGGCTGGACACGACCGTGAACGGGCTTCGCGCGCCGAACCCTAACGCGGTGCGGATGGGTGGCGGGTCCGATGACATCGGCGACGTGTCGTGGGTCGTGCCGACGGTGACGCTGCGCTACCCGTCGAACATTCCGGGTGGGCCGGGACACAACTGGGCCAACGCGATCGCGATGGCGACCCCGATCGCTCACAAGGGCGCACTGGCGGGCGCCAAGGTCCAGGCCCTCACGCTGCTCGACATGTACCTGACGCCCAAGGTCATTGCCGACGCGTGGGATTACTTCCGCAACGTGCAGACGAAAGACCGGAAGTACATCCCGTTCATCCGGCCGGTGGACCAGCCGGCGATCTGGCTCAACGCCGAGATCATGGCCAAGTATCGTGACGAGATGAAGAAGTACTATTACGATCCGTCGAAGTACCGGACGTACCTTGAGCAGCTGGGAATCAAGTATCCCACGGTGAAGGGGATAGCCCAATAAAAGGACGGGTCGCGGGTCGCGGGTCGCGGGTCTGCGATTTCCGGACCTGACCCGCCACCCGCAACCCGCAACCCGATGTCCGACCGAACCGCCGCTCTCGACCTGCCGCCTGACGAGTTCAGGCGACTGGGTCATGATTTGATCGAACGGATCGCGCAGCACCTGGAGTCGCTTGCCGACCGCCCCATCACGTCAGGCGACGCGCCGAGCCGCATCCGCGAGCTCCTGGGCCAGGATGCACTCGCCAATGGCGGCGACGACCCGGCCACCATACTCGACCAGACGTCGCACCTCCTCTTCCATCACTCGCTGTTCAACGGTCATCCCCGTTTCTGGGGCTACATCACCGGATCGCCGGCGCCGTTAGGCATGCTGGGTGACCTCCTGGCCTCGGTGGTGAACCCGAACGTCGGCGCGTACGTGCTCTCGCCCGTCGCCACCGAGATCGAGCGCCAGACGGTGCGCTGGATCGCCGAGTTCATCGGATATCCGTCGGACTGCGGTGGCATCATGGTGAGCGGCGGGAACATGGCGAACATGGTGTGTTTTCTCGCGGCACGTCGCGCCCGGGTTCCATGGGATATCCGCAAGCTGGGCCTTCGCGCGGGGAGCGCCCAGCTGGTGGCGTACGCGTCACGTGAAACGCATACGTGGATCCAGAAGGCGGCCGACCTCTTCGGACTTGGCCTGGATGCCATTCGATGGATCGATACCGACGATCGCCTGCGAATGCGTATCCCTGCGCTCGAACGAGCCATCGTCGCCGATCGCCAGGCGGGCCACGTTCCGTTCATTGTCATTGGCACCGCCGGCTCGGTAAGCACGGGCGCCATCGACCCGTTGGGCGAGGTGGCCGAGGTCTGCAAGAGGTTCGGGATCTGGTTTCACGTAGACGGCGCGTACGGCGCGCCGGCGGCCGTGCTACCCGAGGCCTCGCCCGATCTCAAGGCGCTGTCGCTCGCCGACTCGGTGGCTGTCGATCCACACAAGTGGCTGTATGCGCCGCTCGAAGCCGGCTGCGCCCTGGTGCGTGACCCTCAGCATCTGGCCGATGCATTCAGCTTCCACCCGGCGTACTACCACTTCAGCGACGGCGGCGATGGCGAGACGCCGACCAACTTCCATGAGTTCGGGCTGCAGAACTCGCGAGGCTTTCGCGCGCTGAAGGTCTGGCTAGGCCTGCGGCAAGCGGGTCGCGACGGCTATGTGCGGATGATTCGCGACGACATCGCGCTCACCGAAGCAATGTACCGCGCGGTCGAAGTGCATCCGGAGCTCGAGGCGTTCACGCTCGGGCTGAGTATCGCCACGTTCCGATATGTGCCGGCCGACCTGACGCTCACCGGACCGGAACGGGAGCAGTACCTGAACGAACTGAATACAGCACTGGTTACACGGCTGCAGGCGGACGGCGAACTATTCGTCTCGAACGCGGTCGTCAACGGCTCCTACGTGCTGCGCGCGTGCATCGTGAACTTCCGGACGGGTCAGGCTGACGTCGAGGCTGTGCCCGAAGTGGTGGTTCGGACCGGCCGGGCCCTAATGGAGCAGCTCGCAAACCGCTAATCAGAAGTCGCCAGGCTGTCGCGGCCCCGCGATTTCACGCCAATCCCGTCACCATGCGTACACCATGCGTCCTGCTCGCCGTCGTCCTCATCCCATCCATTGCCATCGGGCAGTCGGCTCAACCTGAGGGGTGGCGCGTGAAAGCCGATGGCGGCGCGCCGGATTCGGCTGTGAGTCACCGAGGAATGCCGCCCGGATGGCACATCACGACAGGCCCCGCCGCGATCCTGTACAACCCGGCCAACCAGACGCGCGGCCGCTTCGCGGTGGAAGCCGAGATCTTCCTGTTTCCGGGTGACAGCGACGAGGGATACGGTGTGTTTCTCGGCGGGTCACATCTCGACGAAGGCGCAGCATCCTGGACCGCCTTCCTCATCACGCGGGACGGCAGCGCGAGTATCGAGAAACGACAGAACAACGCGGTGCATTCGGTCTATCCTCCCACGAAATCAGCCGCGGTGAAACCGCACACGGGTGAAGGGACCGCGCACAACATTCTGCGGGTGCTGGTGCAGGGCGACTCGGTCATCTTTTCCGCGAATGGCGAACGCATCGCGGCACTGTTTAGCCGCGATCTTCCATTGGAGGGGACGTTCGGCTTCCGGATCGGGAAGGACGTCAATCTGCACGTGAGCAATCTCGACCTTGTCACAAGGCTCGCTCCGTTCCCCGTCCGCCGGTAGCGACGAAGCAACTCGGACCCTGTCCAACCCTTTTTGCCGTTGAGTTGTCTATTTCACCGACATAGTCGGAGAAATGGAACGTGAACCACGGCCTGGGTGAGTTCGAACAGCTCGTCCTCCTGGCCCTGATACGGCTTGGGACCGAAGCGTACGGCGTGGCCATCCGGGACGAGATCGAGCAGCAGACCGGTCGCAGTGTGACGGTCGGGGCCGTCTACACCACCCTGCTGCGCCTCGAAGACAAACGCCTGGTCGCGACGCGGCTCGGCGATCCGACGCCGCAACGTGGTGGGCGCCGCAAGAAGTACTATCGCCCGCTGGCCGCCGGCCGCCGCGAGCTCACTGCATCACTCAATGCGCTGCGAAGCATGACGCGCGGCCTGACGCCCGGTCTCGAGTTGCCGTGAGCACGGATCAGGACCTCCGCAGCGTCAACCCGCCGTGGCTCGCGCTTCGCCTTTCATCGTGGCGCGTTCCCGAGCCGGACCGCGAATACCTGATCGGCGACCTGATCGAATCGTTTCATGAGCGGCGCGTACGCTACGGCGCGACGTCCGCGCGTCGCTGGTTCTGGCGTGAAACGCTGAATCTGCTGACCGCGAGATGGCCCGAGACCCCGAACCTTCCCGTTGATCCACCTGCCGAGGCTTCCATGGATTCGCTGCTGCAATCTCTGCGTGTTGCGCTGCGCTCGCTCGGGCGCGCTCCGGCGTTGACCGCACTGGTCGTCGCGACACTCGCCCTCGGCGTCGGAGCCACGACGTCCGTCTACTCCGTGGCGCGAGCGGCGCTCTTCGCGGCGCCGCCCTACCCGCGCAGCGATCGACTCGCGCTCGTCTGGGAGCGCGACAAGGACGGCAGCGAGAGCAACCTGGGATACGCCACGTTCGAAGACCTGTCTCGCGAAGAGCGCGTGTTCGAGTCGACAGCGGCCATGAGCTACTGGTTCCCGACCCTCAGTGACGGATCGGAGACGACCCGGATCGCCGGACAGCGCGTGACATGGCGCTTCTTCGACGTGCTCGGTGTGAAGCCGATGCTGGGACGCGGGTTCATGCCCGAGGAGGATCGTCTCGGTGCTGATCGCGTTGTCGTGCTCGGGCACAACGTCTGGAAAAGCCGGTTCGGATCCGACTCCGGTATCGTCGGTCGGGACATCACCGTGAATGGCGTTGCCTACCGTGTGGAGGGTGTCCTTCCGCCGGCGTTCGAGAGTCTGCTCGCACCCGGGACCGAACTCTGGGCGCCCCTGGCATACGATGCGAGTCTCCGGTGGGCCTGCCGCAGCTGCCGCCACCTGCGCATGGTCGCACGCCTGCGTCCGGACGCCAATCCTGTCACCGCGGGCCAGCTGCTCGACGCGACCTATGGCCGACTCAAGGGGCAGTTTCCTAACGAGTACGCCGGGGCGGGCACTGTCCTCACGCCAGTACACGAGTTCGTGGTGCGCGGAACCCGGCAGGCCCTGATCGCGCTGCTCGCGGCGGTCGGGCTGGTCGCGCTGATCGCCTGCTTCAACGCCGCCAACCTCCTGCTGGGGCGCGCCCTCCGCCGCGAGTCGGAGTTCGCCCTCCGCGTGGCGCTCGGCGCTTCTTATCGACGCCTAGCGGCGCTGCTGCTCTCGGAAGGTCTGATCATCGCCATCGCGGCGGCCGCGATCGGAAGCGCGCTGGCGGTCATAGGGGTGGACGTCGTCGTGCGTCTGGCGCCGATGGGCGTGCCTCGTCTCGACCAGGTGCGCGTCGATAGCGGAGCGCTGATGTTCGCGGCCGGCCTGGCGATGTTCACCGGGTTGGCCGCGAGCGTACTACCGGCCCTGGCGTTGCTGCGCGGCGGACTGGAAGGGAGTATTCGCGGTGGAGCGCGGTCCCTGGTGGGATCAGGCCGCCATCGCCTGCGCGGGGCGCTTGTCGCCGCGGAGGTGGCGCTGGCGGTCATGCTGGTCTCGGGTGCCTCGCTGCTCTTCGGCAGCGTGAGCCGCCTGCTGGCCGTCGACGGCGGATTCGCCACCGGCAACCGGCTCTCGATGGAGCTCGACCTGTCGGGACCCCGGTTCAACGACAGTGGCGCCGTCGCCGAGACGTGGCGCGCCGCGCTCGAGTCCGTACACGCCATTCCAGGCGTCCGCTCGGCGGCGCTGGCGTCGCAGATCCCGTTAGGCGGCAACGTCGACATGTATGGACTGCACCTGGAGGATCGCGCCGGCGCCAATCCCGCCGAGGATCCGTATGCGCTGCGATACGCGGTGACGCCACGGTATCTCGAGACCATGGGGATTCCGCTCCGGTCTGGCCGTCATATCACTGACGATGATCGCGAGCGCGCGCCGCCCGTCGTGCTGCTCAATGAAGTCGCTGCGAATCGGCTGTTTCCTGGAGGCAACGCCATCGGTCGCCGGCTCCAGGTCGGCGGCGGCGATGGACCGCAACGCACCGTCGTCGGGATCGTCGGGAACACGCTGCACCGGGCGCTGGACCGCGAGCGCGAAATGCAGGTGTACGTGCCGGCCGTGCAGTGGGGTGAGGAAGGCGGCATGACGCTCGTGGTCCATTCGGATGTTGCGGCATCTTCGGCCATTCCCGCTGTCAGGCGCGCCCTTCGGGACGTCGTCCCCGGTGTCGCGATCTCGAAGGTCGCCACGCTCGAGCGCCTGATGGATCTGTCGACGGCCGACCGCCGGTTCGCGCTCGCGCTGTTCGCGGGGTTCGCCGTGGTGGCGTTGGTCCTGGCTGCCGCGGGGCTCTTTGGCGTCCTGTCGGCGACGGTCGTGGAACGGGCACGCGAGATTGGTGTCCGTACGGCGCTGGGTGCGCAGCGTGGGCGTATCCTGGCCATGGTGGTGCGGCAGGGGATGGTGCTCGCGGGAACCGGTCTGGCCGTCGGGTTGTTTGCCACGTGGGGATCGACGCGGATCATCTCGACGCTTCTCTTTGGTGTGGGCGCTTCTGACCCGGTAGTGTTGGCCGTTGTCGTCACGTCCCTGGGCGCCGTGGCACTCGTGGCGAGTGCGCTGCCCGCCTGGAGAGCCTCGCGAGTCGATCCCATGATCGCTTTGCGCGACTCGTAGCTCCGGATGGGGTCGGCGCGTGCTTGACCAGTTGATCGGACGTCCCTAACGTCGTTCGCGCACGACCCGCACTCGGAGTAAGCGTGAAGACTCCACACTGTGTTCAGGGCTATCCGTACCTTCTGGCCCTGGTGGTCGTGCTTTCGCCGGCCTCGGCAGACGCCCAGGTCGTTCGCGGGACGGTGGTGTCCGAAGGCGCGGGAGTGCCGTTGCGGGGCGCCGTCGTGACATTGTTCGACGCCACGGGGAACACGGTCAATCGCCGCGTGCTGACCGATTCCGATGGCGGGTTCGCGATGCGCGCGCCATCGGCCGGGTCGTGGTTGCTCGAAGCGCGGGCCATCGGCTACGCGCCTCGCCGAACCGCTGCGCGAACGGTCACTGCCGGCGAGACTGTCGTCGAGTGGATCGTCCTGCGACAGGTCGCCACCCGACTGGCCACATTGCGCGTGGAGGCGAAGTCTGCCTGCCGGCGCGCCAATGAACTCGACGCCGTGACCTCGGAGGTCTGGGACGACGTGTGGGCGGCGCTGGCCGCGGCGCAACTGGCGCGCGAACAGCGTCTCGTGCGGGCGGAAGTGTTCGTCTACACACGCGAGATGGACGTCTCGACGGGCCTCGTTATGCGCGAGGAGCGCGGGGTGGCGTCGGTACTCGATGAAAGTCCGTTCCGCACGGCGCCGGCCGCCGAACTCACCAGGCTGGGATTCTGGCGCACGTCTCCGCTCGGGGAGGTCGAGTTCCACGGACTGGACGCCGCGACGATCATCTCGACGGATTTCCTCGCCGGCCACTGCTTCAACCTCGTCAGGCGCGACAGCGCCGGTACGCCGCTGGTAGGCCTCGCCTTCCGCCCGGTCAGCGATCGCGCCCGGGCCGACGTGCAGGGCTACCTGTGGCTGGACGCAGAGAGTCGCGAGCTGCGCACGATCGAGTTCACGTACACCGGGCTGAAGTTGCGCGGCCCTGCCGCCGGCGGCCGCCTCGGGTTCACGCGCCTGCCTAACGGTGTGTTGATCGACGATCGGTGGCTGATCCAGCATCCGTTCGAGCAAGGGCGCGCGGTCGGCGCCCAGCGAACAGGGATTGCCGCGGCACCCGATCCGGCGTTGCCGGCGGGCACCACCCTGCGCATCGGTGGAGGGTTCGTCCTGGCCGATTCGGCGCGCCTCCGCCAGTTCGCGACCGTGGCCGGCCTCGTGAGAAGGGACTCGTCTCCCGCGGATGCCGCCGCCGTCGAGCTTCTCGGCTCGGGTCAGCGCTTCGTGACTGACTCTACCGGCGTTTTCCTCATCCAGGATGTGCTGCCCGGTACGTACGAAGTGCGCGTGATGCGCCCCGGCCCGGCGGACCGCGGTGGGTTCGTGCAGCACGGGCAGCTCGCACTCGCACCGGGCGACGTCGCCCGCGTTATGCTCGACATCCCGGAATCGGATTCGATTGCCAGCGAGCTGTGTCCCGGGAAGAGCGAGGGCATGGCACC
Organism: Gemmatimonadaceae bacterium; assembly: GCA_036507855.1. Lineage (GTDB taxonomy): Bacteria > Gemmatimonadota > Gemmatimonadetes > Gemmatimonadales > Gemmatimonadaceae > JABWBJ01. The sequence goes on from DATCIJ010000052.1 coordinate 13,253, forward strand.
GCTCTTTGTCGTCCTCCGCGAGGAGCACTCCGGGAAGCCGGCCGCCAACTACCGGGTCGAAGCGCGGTGGACGCCGCCAACCGACTCGTCAGGCGCGCCACTCGGACGCCCGGGTGGCGTCCGGGCACTGACGGACTGGCGTGGTGAGTTCGTCGCCTGCGACGTGCCGGCGGGAGCGAGTGTCAGCTTCCGCACCACAACCGGCGAAGCGCAGTGGAGCATGCCGATCCGCGTTGGCGGCAAGCTCAACATCCTCGAAATCGCCGCGGATACTTCAGGAACCGGTCGTCGTTAGGCCGGACCTTCACCCGGCGGCCTCCCGCCGGGTCCTCCTCCCCGCCCGTTCCTGATCCGCGGCGGCAGCTTCGCCCACTGGGCCGCGTCGAGAATTGCCTGCGCCTTCCGCAACGCCGCCTGCTGGTTCGCCTGAACTTTCTCAAGGGCGGGACGGAGGCGCGCGTTGAGCGCGGCCATGTCGGGATTCGCCCCGGCGCCTTCGACATCCTTTCGCACCGTCTCTGCCAGCTCCGTGTTCTGTGCGTTCAGCGTGTCAGACACGACTCGCAGCCTCGCCACCTGCTCCTCGCTCAGCTTGAGCGAATCGCGGAGGTTGATGATCTGGAGCACCGGATTGAAGTTGGTCAGCGCCGTGGCGAATCCGCCCGGACCCGCTCCCGCGCCACCTCCCCGCCCACCGCGTCCACCGAACGCCGCGCCGCGCACTGCATCGATTGCGTCGCGGGCGCGATCAGGTCCCACCATCAGCCGCGCGTTGACTCCCAGCTGGAACGGCATGCTGATCCCGTTCGCGCCCTGCCGCGAAGCGCCAAAGCGCTCGTTCACTTCATAGAGGTACTTGCTCGAGACCGGGTCGAAGCCGCGGGCGTACAGGAGCGTGTTGTCCTGCGACCGGATCGCGCCCCACCCGTGCAGGTTGCTCCGGCCATGGAACAACTCATCGAGTCCACCGAGCAGGTTCTGCGTGTTGAGCGAGATCATGAGTCGCCGGTTGAGTCCGAACACCTGCGGGCGCCAATTCATCTGCATCTCGAGGCTCGGCTGCCAGACCCCGCGGCACGAGTTCCGTCCGGCGGCGCCTCCCAACTGGCTCGTCAGGCACTCCCGCACGCCGTCAGGTGAGTTCGCGAGCAAGTTGGTCATGCCGGCAGCGACCGCCGCATCACTCGAGGCCGACGCCGGATCAAAGATGAACGCGCGATCGTTTCGCGAACCGTCGCCGTTGATGTCGGACCCAACCAGTGGCGTGAACGGTGCGCCCGATGAGACGCGGCCAGTCGCGGTCACCTCGAGGCCGAGGTTGACCGGCCAGGTGAGTGAACCGGTGAGCGAGTGGCGCCGGTCGAATGAACTCACCGCCCATTCGCGGATATTGGGATTCGTCGCCGTGGTGGCCGATCCGAAACTCCCGCCGCCGCCGCCAGCGCCGCCGCCGCGCCCGAAGCCGCCGCCGAATCCGCCAAACGACCCGCCCGACGATTGGTCCTCGGCCCAGCCTAACGTGTACCCCAGGTTGAAGATCGCGCCGCGCGTAGTCAGACCCTGTAACGAAACCGTCAGCTGTTTCGAGACAGATCGGAGGTCGGAGCCGACCGAGAACACCTGGGCGAACGCGGGATCGAGCCGCGACGCCAGCATGTTCGTCACGCCGCTGGCTGCCACGATCGTCGTCGCCGGCACGAACACCGGCCGGTTCCCCTCGTTGGCCAGCGTGAACTGCGGTGTCGGGTTGAGGTTGAGATCCGTGTATGCCGTCTGGGCAACGCCGCGCGTGTAGCTGGCGTCCACGTTCAGGTTGTAGCGCTCGAAGAGGCGCCGCTGCGCGCCTAACGACGCGCGCCACGAGCGCGGCGCCTGGAAGTCCCGATCGAACAGCGTAACGGAGGGCCTGGCGGTGGGCACAAACGTATTCCCGCCATCGACGCAACTCGTGGGGATCGCCGACGGATTGAACAGGAAGGTGTCCCAGTCCGGCTGCGGAACCGCGTCCCCGGTGCACACCA
>DATCIJ010000053.1:0-15027 GCA_036507855.1 Gemmatimonadaceae bacterium
CTCGATGACGGAGCGGGGCAGGTGGCAGATGTACGACTGATAGAAGGCGTCGCCGCGGATGATCTCGAGCCGGTCACCGCCCCCGTGAATGCCCACCGGCAGCAACCCCGAGGCGTGGATCAATTCGCGCGGCGCGTAGACCGGGAGGTACCCAGCGGCCTTGCGGCCCGGCTTTTCGGCAAGCCAGCCGCGGACGGCCCCGAAGTCCAGGTCCTCGTAGAGGTCCCGCGCCCATTCGACGATCGTAGCCCGGGTCAACGAATGCTCCGGAAAAGGGGTTGAAGGCGCCAAGTTCGAACGAACGTTCGCTAGAACACAGCTCTGCTCCGGATTCACCTATCGTCAATAAGGGAATCCCCCTACGCCACTGAGGGGCCTGATTCGACAGGGTGCTATAAGTCGACCGTGCGATCCCTCTTATGGAGGTGGGATCTCAGTGCCGTCTCGGACCACGCATCTCGAGATCGACCGGACTAGCGTCGTCGGATCGGGCCATATCGGTCCCGATTTCGCGCTGTACTTCGCCAAGGCGCTTCAGGACGGACGTGCCCGGCATGCCTGAGCTGCGTTCCCGGCTGGAATCCGGCCTTGGGGCCGCCTACGATATCGAGCGCGAGCTCGGTGGCGGCGGTATGGCCCGAGTGTTCGTGGCCACCGAGAGGGCCCTGGCCCGGCGTGTGGTCATCAAAGTCCTCAACCCCGAACTGGCCGCAGGCCTCTCCGCCAAACGGTTCCAGCGCGAGATCCAGCTCGCCGCCTCCCTCCAGCAGGCCAACATCGTCCCGCTGCTCGCGGCCGGCGAGACCGACGGACTTCCCCATTACACCATGCCGTTCGTCGAGGGGCTCTCGCTCCGCGAGCGGATCAGCCGCGACCAACGCCTGCCGCTCCCGGAGATCCTTGGCATTCTGCGCGACGTGGCGCGGGCGCTCTCGTACGCGCACGAACGTGGGGTGGTGCACCGCGATATCAAGCCTGAAAACGTGCTGCTCTCTGGCGGCGCAGCCGTAGTCACCGATTTCGGAATTGCCAAGGCGCTGTCCAATGCCCGACTCGACCCCGAAAGCAGCGCGCCGAAGGCCAGCACCGTCACCCAGGCTGGGACGTCGGTCGGCACCCCCGCCTATATGGCGCCCGAGCAGATCTGCGCGGATCCGGCGATGGACCATCGCGTCGACCTGTATGCCTTCGGTTGCCTCTCCTACGAGTTGCTGGCCGGTCAGACCCCGTTTGGCGATCGGCCCATGCAGGCCCTGTTCTCCGCGCATCTGAGCGAGCCGCCGCTGCCGCTCGGCGAACGAAATCCCCAGTGCCCGCCGCCCCTCGCCGGCGTGGTGATGCAATGTCTGGAAAAGGAGCCCGCGGCTCGCCCGGCTACGGCGCAGGAGATCCTGGCGACGCTCGATACGGTGACGACAGCGGCCACGCCCTTCCAGCGCTTCCGTCAGGGGCTGACTCGACGGCAGCGCGTAGCCGCGATGGGTGTTCTTGGCATCGCCGTCCTCGGCGCGACCGCCCTGCTGGTCCGCAGTGGCACGACGCTCGGCCCTCCGCGGCTCCAAGCGCTCGCGGTCCTCCCCATAGAGAACCTCTCCGGCGACAGCACCCAACAGTATCTGGCCGACGGCATGCACGAGGCGCTGATCATGAGCCTGTCGAAGCTCAGCGGACTGAGGCGGGTCATCGCCCGGCCATCGGTGCTGCGCTACCGCAGGACCGACAAGACCCCCGCGCAGATCGCGCGGGAGCTGGGCGTGGACGCGCTCATCACCGGATCGTGGCGGAGCGCGGGAGGCCGCGCGCGGGTGAACGTCCAGCTGATCGCCGGGGCAACCGAGCAACCTCTCTGGTCGGAACAGTATGACCGTGATCTCCAGGACTTGCTCGCGTTGCAGGACACGGTGACCCGGGCCATCGTCGGTCAGATCCGGGTGAAGCTCACTCCGGACGAGCAATCGCGCCTGATGCAGGCCCGGTCCGTCAATCCGGAAGCCCATGACGCGTATCTGAAAGGGCGTTTCCACTGGCAGAGACTCACTCGCCAGGAACTCGAGACGGCGGAGCGGTACTTCCTGCAGGCCCTGGAGAAGGACTCGAGTTATGCGCTTGCGTACGGCGGCCTTGGGACCGTCTGGGCACTCCGCTGCAACCTTGGCATCGTGCCCTGCCGTGAGGCGATACCGCAATGGAAGGCGGCAGCGTCCAAGGCGGACGAGCTGGATCCGGACGCGCCGGAAGTACAGGCGCAACTGGCCGGCATCAAGCTGTATGCGGAATGGGACTGGCCGGGAGCGGAGCGGGCCCTGCAGCGAGCCATCGGGCTCGACCCCAGCAATCCGGTGCTCCGGGTCTGGTACGCGGAGTTTCTGCAGGGCGTGGCCGGACGGGCCGAGGACGGTCTGGTGGAGATGCGACGGGCTCTGGAGCTCGACCCCCACAATGCCACCCAGCAGGCCTGGGTGGGCCAGGCGCTGCTCTTCGCCGGCCGATATGACGAGACCATCGCCTATCTCCAGGGTCTGCTGGAGCGGGACCCGAACGCTCCCCTGGCACATGGCTTTCTCCAGACGGCGTTCGAGCGGACGGGAAGGTACGAGGACGCCATGGCCGTGTGGCGTCAAACGCTCCGCAACCGCGAGATCGCCGATACGATCGAGCGCGCGTATGCCGGTGGTGGATATCGGGGGGCGATGCGCCTCCGGGCCGAGCTCGCGATCCGCGCGTCTCAGCGTTCCTACGTCATGCCATCTACCGTGGCCAGGTACTATGCCGCGGCTAGAGAGAATGAGCTCGCGATGGACTGGCTCGAGAAGGCGTACGACGAGCACGAGATGCAATTGGTGCGCCTGAAAGGTTCGCCGCACTGGACTACGCTGCACGATGAGCCACGCTTCCAGGCCTTGCTGCGCAGGATGGCCTTCCCGTGACAGGAGGCTACAGGTCTGTCCGCTGACGCGGCTCTTCGAAACGCAGACTGGTTCAGTCGAATATCCGATCGCTTTCTGGAGGCAGAATCGCCGTGCCATATCGGAACAGGTATCTAGAGATCGACCGGATCGGTGTCGTCGGATCAGGGCAGATCGGACCCGACATCGCGCTGTATTTCGCCAAGGCGCTTCATCAGTTCGCCGTGTCCTTCGTGGTGGTCGACGTTGCGCCGGACGCCCTGGCAAGGGGCAGGGCCAAGCTCGAAAAGAAGGTGGCCAAGGGGAGCGAGAGCGGGGCCTTCTCTCCCGAAGCAGCGGCCGCCATCGTCAGCGCCGTCACCTTTACCACCGACTACGAAGCGCTTCGAGGCGCATCGCTGGTGGTTGAAGCGGCTACCGAGAATCTTGCCGTCAAGCGCCGGATCTTTGCGGAGCTGGAGGACATCTGCGGCCCGCGCGCGATCCTGGCTTCGAACTCATCGCACATCGAACCGGAGGAGATCTTCTCCGAGCTCGGGCAACCCGCGCGAACGCTGGTCATCCACTACTTCTTTCCCGCCGAACGGAATCCGCTGGTCGAGATCGTGGCGGGAAGGGACACCGATCCAGCGCTTGCCGACCGGATGACAGGCTTTTACGAGTCGATCGGAAAGGTGCCCGTTCGCGCGGGGAGCCGGTACGGATACGCCGTGAACCCGATCTTCGAGGGGCTTTTCCTGGCTGCCGCCCTCGCCGTGGAGAATGACGCGGGCACGGTGAAGGAAGTGGACGCCGCGACTCGCCGGGCGCTCGGACTGGGCGTGGGGCCGTTCACCGCCATGAACCTGACTGGCGGCAACCCCATCACGAATTACGCGCTCGACGAGATGTCTGGACGCTTCGGCGCGTGGTGGCGATCGCCGAGGCTGATGAAGGACGCGATGATCTCGGGTGCGGCGTGGGCAGTCGCAACGCGGGAAGAAAAGGTCGACCTCCCCGCCGATCAGGAACAACGCATCGCGGATTCGATGCTGGGCGCCTACTTCGGGCTCGCCGGGCAGATCCTGGATAGTGGTATCATCACCCTGGCGGACCTCGAATTGGCCGTGGAGACCGGGCTCGACATGCGTCCGCCGTTCAGCTTCATGAACCGGGTGGGGATTGAGCGTGCCCTCGATTTTGTCGAGCAGTACGCTGAGCGACACGATGGGTTCGCGGTCCCGCGCTGCCTTGTCGACCAGGCGCGCGCCGGGCAGCCGTTCAGCATCGATCACGTCGTCCGCCGTGATGAGGGCGACGTGGCGATCCTTACCATCAGGCGGCCTCGCGTGTTGAACGCGCTCAATGACGAGGTTTATGCACAGCTCACGAACCATTTCACAGCCCTGAAAGAGGACCCTCGCATTTCGGCAGTGGTGCTGACCGGTTTCGGCACCAAGGCATTCGTGTCCGGTGCCGACGTCAACTTCCTCGCCCGTATTACGTCAACCGAGCAGGGTTTCACCACGTCAGAGCGGTCCAAGGAACCGGGAAACCTCATCGAGCACCTTGGCAAGCCGGTCGTCTGCGCACTCAACGGGATGGCCCTGGGCGGCGGCAATGAACTGGCCATGTGCTGCACGGCGCGGATTGCGCGCGCCGGACTGTCGGTACTGGTCTCGCAGCCGGAGCCGAACCTCGGCATTGTGCCGGGTGCGGGGGCGACGCAGCGGCTGCCGCGTCTGGTGGGTTTCACCAAAGCGGCCGAGATGTTGCGGACGGGGCGAGCGCTATCCGGGCGAGAGGCCGTGGAGTGCGGACTGGTCCGCGCAGAGGTCGAGGGCGACTTGGTGGAAGCGGCAGTAGCCCTGGCGCGGGCTGCGGCGCGCGGCGCGGAGCGCCTGACACCGATCGACCCGCAGCCGATGGTGGTGCCGGCCAGCCTCCTGCCGGTCGAGCTCGGGCACCGGAGCCGGGCAGTGGACGCGCTGATCTGCCGCGCAATGCTTGAAGGTTGCCGCATGCCGCTTGCCGACGGCTTGCGATTCGAGTCGGAGATGTTCGGCGAGTGCTGCGCGACCGACGACATGCGCATCGGCGTGGGAAACTTCCTGGCGAACGGCCCCCGCTCGAAAGCGATATTCACCCATTCTTGAACGCCCTCTCCCTTGTCTCCTCTGCTTCGGTGACGAAGCAGCGGCGCGCCTGATGCTGGGTCGTTAGGCAGGAACGCGGGACATCAGGCACCCTGTTTGGGTGCCGATCTCGGCGGCGACATCGGGACCATGCATTGTATGGCGGATGCATGCCATGCGTTCGACTGCTTGCGGTAAACTGCCATGCACCGACCGTTCAGAGACGGCACGGCGGCACCATCCGCGGATGTTAATCCGCTCACCACGAACGAGTCCTCTTCGACGGCGATCTCCCCCGTGATGAAGCGGATCGAGTCCACCGTGATGCTGACCCGCGTCCCCTTCATCGGACCGGCGAGGAACTCACGCAACCCCTGTTCAATGGCAGGTCGGCCACGATGCGTAACCCCGAATGCATACGTGTGCGTTCCATCTGCCGCGTACACGGCCGCAGCTGCCGCGGCATCGCCTCTATTGAATGCCTGCACGTACTCTTCAGTTCTCCTGCGAATCGCGAGCCTGTCGGACTCCTGCGGGGAGGCGGCGGTGGCAGGAGAGAAGACAACCACGAGAAGCAGGCTTCCAAGCTGTGCGCGATGCATGAGGATCTCCTTGCTTTGCATATCGCCGGTGGCTTTCCAAGCGCCGGGTTCGCTCCATCCTAATAAGCGAGGTTCTTGCCGGCTTCAGGTCCCGCCTTACCTGGATGCTCCTGATTCCCTGATTGTCGCAGCGCCCGTGCGCGCTATGGTAGGCTGCTCCTCTCATCGAGCGGAGCGTGACCTACCACCCAGCAGGGAGGTGCCCCATGCTATTCGTGACACTCGGCGACCGCCATCCTGGCGTCTTCGATGAGGCGATGCGCCGTCGCGTTGACTGGAAGCCGGCGGAAGACTTGCACATCGTGGCCGAATACTGGCTGCCAACCGCCAAGCCGGCCCTGATCGTCGTCTCAGAGGCCGAAAGCGTCGTCCCGGTCTTCAAAGCGCTCACGGACTGGCAAGACCTTTTTGACTTACAGACTTACCCCGTGGTGACGGCGGATGAGGGTCTGGAGATAGCGCGAGAGAAGCTGGCGCAACACGCCCTCGCCTCAGTGGGCGTATAGTCGACATGGTTCCTCGAACGCCCTGACGACTCGTTCCTGCGTCGATAAGCGGGCCACTGGTTCCCTGACGACACACTGCATCGAGACAGGTCGCAGATTCTCTTTCCGTGCCTGGACGGCGATAACGCCGCCGTCGCGCGCGACGTCGTACGACGCGACGTCCGATCACGAGGAGAACGTGTCGTCGTAGAGCACCGCTGGGCACCGGAGCCGGGTGGTCGACGCCGTCGTCTGTCGCGCGATCCTCGAAGGGTGTGCGATGCCGCTCGCCGAGGGACTGCGATTCGAGTCGGAGATGTTCGGCGCCTGCTGTGCCACAGAGGACATGCACATCGGTGTGCTGAACTTCCAGGAGAACGGACCGCGATCCCGGGCGGTGTTCGTCAACCACTGAGCGGCGTACATTCCCCGGATGAACGGCGCGCCTTTTGTCGTCCGGGAGTACGTGCGTTGGGGTGACGTGGATCCTGAGGGCATCATCCGGTACGATGCCTACACCAGGTTCATGGAGATGGCCGAGGGCGACTTCTTCCGCGCCATCGGACTCACGTACAGTCACATTTTCGAGCGATACCACATCGGCATCCCGCGAAGGGCGATGCACATGGAGTTCCTGTCATCGCCGGTGCTGGACGAGGAGCTCGAGGTCCGCGTGTACGTGTCCCACGTCGGGACAACGTCGCTCACGATGAACTTCGACTTCTTCGGCAGCGGCGGCGCAGTGCGCGCCGTCGGGCATCTGGTCATCGTCTGCGTCGATCTCGCTGGACGGAAGAAGCGACCATGGCCACCGGAGTTGCTCGAACGGATCGCGCCTTATCGAGTGGAAAAGGCTCCCGCCTCAGAGCCTCGCTGAGGCCGCCGCGACGGTCGTCAGGCGGGCGTGATCGCCAGCACGCGCAACGGACTCCCGCTCCCGTTCACGATCTTGAGCGGCGCGGCGATGACGATCGATCCGGTCGCTGGCAGCTGGTCCAGGTTCCGCAGGCTGGCGAGGCCGAACTTTCCGGCGCCGTGCATGATCGTGTGATTCGGAAACGGCGGGTCGAACATCCCCGCCTGCCCCGCATCGGTTCCCACCGTCTCCACGCCAACACCGAGGACGTCGCGCGCGCGCGCCAGTAACTCTGAGGTTGTTTTGTGGAAGCCGGGGCTGTGGGGACCATCAGTGCCGACATTCAGGAACGACGTAGGATCCGAGCGCTTGCTCCAGCCCGTGTGAAGCAGGACCCACGCGCCGGCGGGGATCCGGCCATGCGCAGCCTCCCACGCCGTGACGTGCTCCGGCTTGAGAAGGAAGTCGTTGTTCTTCGCGACCTCCTTCGTCACGTCGATGACGCACGCCGGCCCCACGAAGCGGCGCGCGGGAATCGTGTCGCAGGCATTGTCCGGAAGATCCTTGCCGGTAATCCAGTGCACGGGGGCATCAAAGTGCGTCCCGGTGTGCTCACCCATGTGCAGCACGTTCCAGTACCAGGCAGGGCCTTTCTCGTCAAACTTTGAGATCACTTCCATGGTGACCCCCGGCGACGACCCAAACTGCGGCGGCAATCCAATGACGGGGGTGTCCGGACCCAGCGGCTGCGTGAGGTCCACGATCCTGAGCGTGCCGGCGTTCAGCTCGGCGACGAGTTGTGTGAGCACCGACATCGTTAGGCCTCTTCCTTGAGGGACTGCAGGTGACGCTGGAACTGGTACCGATTCTCGAGGAGCGAGAGGTCGGTGACGAACGCCGCCGGCCCGACTGCCTCCACCTTCGCGACGAGCGTCGTCAGGTCATTCGCCCGGAGCGCTTCGCCGAAGGCGGTCGTGAACTCGTCGAGCGTTCGGGCGACAGCTGTCCGTGGAATACCCGCACCCTTCGCCATCGCTGCCAGATCGCTGCCGGTGGATGTCGCCGTGGGAAACCCACCCACGGAAAGCAGGCTCTCGTTGTCAAATACGACATGCACGAGGTTTCGCGGGCGATAGCGAGCGAGCGTCGTCAGGCCGCCCAGGTTCATCAGCACGGACCCGTCGCCATCGAGCACAATGACCTTGAGCTCCGGGCGACTGAGGGCGATCCCCAATCCGAGCGACGACGCGAGTCCCATCGCATGCTGCAGGTAGAAGAAGCTCGGGCGATGCCCGAGTCCCTGCAGCTCGGCGGCGACGGCGCCCATGATCGTGACCACTACGCGACCTTCAGCCTCGAGGTCCGCGTAGATGGCGCGCATGGCGTCGACTCGCTTCACGCGTCCTCCCACATCAGGTCCCGGCCCAGCAACAGCGCTACCGGACGACTCGCGGAGTACGCCAGCGTCTGTGCCTTGGCGATACGGTGCGCGACCTGATCGCCGGCATCCAACCGATCGAATGGAATGCGCAGCGCGTCCAGGAGGTGCGCCGTCACCAGGCCACCCTCCGTCTGCCACGGGTCACGCTCGCCGAACTCGCCCCGCGCGCTGATGAGCATGAGGAGGGGGATCCGATACAACTGCGCGCACGACACGATCCCGTTCACGCTCGCCAGAAAGCCATGGTTCTGCATCAGCATGGCGGACTTCACGCCGGCGAAATGCGCGCCCGCCGAGATCCCGACGCCTTCCTCCTCCTTCGCCAGACGGACGAGCGTCATCTCGGGGTCGTCCTCGGCCATGCGAATCAGGTGCACGAGCCAGGTCTCGGGCAGCGCCGAGACCACGCGAACGCCCACGCCCTTGAGGGCGTCGTAGATGAGGCGGGAACTGAAGACGGAGACTGGCATCAGACGCCGGCAATTGTACCGAAGACCGACGTCAGGAGCCACCACACGCCGACCGAAAGTATCGCCGCCGGAATCCCGAACCGTATCCAATAGAAGAGCCACGCCGGCACGGGCAGCCCTCCCTCCCCCGCCAGTGCCTTCAGGGCCGCGGATCGGTGCACGCACCATCCGATGGTCAATACTGCCAGAAGCGATCCGAGCGTCTGCATCCCCGACCCGAAGAGGAGGTCCCAGGGAACGAAGATGCGGGTGTTGATCGATGGCGGTATGGCAAGCAGGAAAACCACCGCGGACATGATCCAGACCCCGCGAGTGCGATTGACGCGCGTGTTGTCCGTGAGGCCCGCCACGAGTACCTCGAAGGCCGCCACGTCCGAGAGGTACGCCGCGCCGAACAAGCCCGCAAAGAAGAGCAATCCGAACAGCCCGCCGAATGGAATCGCGGCAAAGACGTCGGGCAGCGTGGAAAAGAGCAATCCGGGCCCCTGTGACGGTTCCATTCCCAAGGCCATTGCCGCCGGTATGATCGCCAGCCCCGCCAGCAGGCCGGCCGACGTGTCACCCACCGCGGTCCAGGCGGCGTTGCCGGCGAGGCTATCCCGCGGCGTGAGGTACGATCCGTACACCACCATGAACGTGCCACCCAGCGAGAGCGAGAAGATGGCCTGTCCCATGGCTGCCACCATGACTTTCGCGTTGATGTCGGCGAGACTGAACTTCAGGATGTACCACTGCACGCCGTCCATCGCGCCGGGGAGTGTCAGCGAGCGTGCAACCAGCACCAGAAGGATGATGAAGAGCGTCGGCATGATGATCTTGCTCGCGGCCTCGATCCCTGAGCGAAGCCCGCGGATCAACACGACGGCACAGGCGAGGATCACAGCGGCCGTACAGGCCAATTGCAGCAGGAACGACTTGGCCGAAAATCCGGCGCCAGGCGGCAGGATGGCGGAGGCGTCGACGGAAGGACCGATGACCGAGGCCACGTCGGCCACGGCGAAGTACAGCACCCAACCGACCACCACCGTGTAGTACGCCGTGGCTGCGCTGACCACGAAGAAGAAGAACCATCCCACGTAGCGGCCGAAGGGCAGCCCACCCGCGCTGAACGCGCCGACGGGGCCACGCCGCGTGTGCCTGCCTAACGCCCACTCGGCCATGAGCGCGGGCACACCGATGGCGAGGACCGCCAGCACATACAGCAACACAAAGGCCGCCCCGCCGAACTTCCCGACCATGTAGGGAAAGCGCCATACGTTGCCCAGGCCGACGGCAACGCCGATCATGGTCATGAGCGTGCCGAACCTTGATGTGAACGTCTCGCGCGCGGGTGACGTCACGGTCATCCGGCCCGGGTCAGTTCCGCGAGGAGGTCGAGCGCGGTGTCGACGTCGTCGAGCGTGTTATAGAAGTGCGGCGCCAGGCGGATCACCGGACCTCGCGCCGAGGGCAGCACGCCACGCGCACGCATTGCGCGTTCGATCGCGTGCGAGTCGTTCACGACGAAGGCGCTGTTCGCGGTCTTCCGCGCGATATCGGAGGTGCCGTGATGCGTGAGGCCCCGCTGGCGACCGCCGTCGCGCAGTCGCTGCGCCAACACTCCGTGCCAGGCACGAATCTTCCCCACGCCGATGCTGGCGATGATCTCCATGCCGGCCCGGGCGATGTACGCGTTCATGACCGGCGGCGTGCCGCTGTCGAAGCGGCTCGCGCCGGCAGACCAGTCGAGCACCTTGGCGTCGAACGCAAACGGATTGGCCCGGCCGAACCAGCCGGTGACCGCTGGGTGCAGTGACTCCGCCAACCCGGGACGCACATAGAGGAACGCGATCCCCGGGACGCCCATGAGGTACTTGAGGTTGCCCGACGCGAGGAAGTCGACGCCGGTCTCCTTCACATTTATCGGACACGCCCCGAGCGTCTGGTAGGCGTCGGCGAACACCAGCGCGGCGGCGGCGTGGGCGCGCGCCACAATCTGGCCGATGTCCTGCGTGAACCCGTTCACGTAGTAGCCGTGGCAAGCGGCAACGAGCGCGGTGTCGCTGTCGATAGCCGCGTCGTAGTCCGACGGTTCGATCATGCCGTCGCGCATCGCCACCCACGACACTTGCGCGCCCCGACGCTGCTGGGCCAGCCAGACATGTCCGGTGGTCGGGAATTCCATCTCGCTCACGACAACGCGACGCTTTCTGCTCGTGAAGTCGAGCGCGCTGGCTACGGCGCTCGTCGCCTCGGACACGGAGCTGAATACCGCAATCTCTTCTGGAAAGGCTCCGATGAGGGAAGCAAACGCCGCCTTGGCGAGCCGCACTTCTTCCATCCACGCGTCCCAATCCATCCCGGTGCGGTTCCACGAGTCCAGGTACTGCTCGGCGGCCGCGCGCGTGACGTCCGTTTGCGGGGCCTGCGAGCAGTTGTTTATGGGGATACACGACTCGATGAGCGGAATACGCATCCGCCATGCGTCGATGTCGTAACCGGGTTCGGGCATCGGGATACGCTATGGGTGGGGGCGGCTGGCGGGCGACACCGGACAGGCTTGATGACTCGAGGCTCCAGGGTCGAGGCTCGAGGCTTCAGGGAAGGGTGCAGATCAGTCCGTGGATTGAAGCCTGCGTTCGCGCCGGGTTACCGGTCCGGCGGATTGATCCCTTTATCGGCGATGAACTTTGTCATGCGCTCCTCCAGCACCGGCAAAGGTACCGAGCCTAACGCGAGAATCGCGTCGTGGAACTTCCGCTGGTCGAACGCAGGACCGAGCTGTTCCTCCGCTTCACGACGATGACGGCGGATCTGCAGCTCGCCCAGCTTGTACGCGAGCGCCTGCCCCGGCCAGGCGATGTAGCGCTCGACCTCGGTCGTGATCTCGTGCTCCGCCAGCGCCGCGTGCCCGCGCAGGTAGTCCATCGCCTGCTCGCGACTCCATCCGAACTGGTGAATACCCGTGTCGATGACCAGGCGGCACGCCCGCCACATTTCGTAGGTCAGCCGCCCGAAGTCCTCGTAAGGCGTTTCGTAGATCCCCATCACCGTGCCTAACCATTCGGTGTAGAGCCCCCACCCTTCCCCGTAGCCGGAGAACGACGTGCCCCGGCGGAACGGAGGTCGCTGGGGACCCTCGAGGGCGAGCGCCGCCTGGAAACTGTGGCCCGGAGTGCACTCGTGCAGCGTCAGCGACGCCAGCGTGTAGAGGGGGCGTGCCGGCAGGTTGTACGTGTTCATGAGGCACGTCTCGAGCCCACCACGACCGCCGGTGTAGATCGGCGCAAGCGCCTCGGGCACGGGCCGAATCCCGTGACGGCGGCGCGGGATGTTGCCGATCGTCTCGGCCAGCTTCCAGTCAGCCTTCTTCGAGACGTACGCCGAATAGGAGAGCAGTTCGCGCGGCGTTTTGGCGTAGAACTGCGGGTCGGTGCGCAGGAAGTGGAAGAACTCGGCCATCGTGCCCGCGAAGCCGGCCTTCTGCTTCGTTGCTTCCATCTCGGCTTTGATCCGCGCGACTTCGCCGAGCCCCATGTCGTGGATCTGCCGGGCGGTCAGGTCGAGGGTCGTGAACTTCTCGATCATCGCTTGGTAGTACGCCTGCCCGTCGGGCATGGTTGTCGCGGCGAGCGTCGTGCGGGCGTTAGGCATGTATTCGCCGCGCATGAACGCGAGCAGCCGCGTGTATGCCGGCACGATCACCTCCCGTATCACCAGCTCGGCATCGCGGCGGAGTGCCGCCTGGTCCGCCGCCGCGATCGTCGCCGGCATCTGCGTGAACGGCGTGTAGAGCGGGTTGGTCGGGTCGGCGTTGAGATAAGGCTCGATCGTCCCGTCTCGGCCGACAACCGAAACGCGCGGGACGGTGAAACCGCGGGCGAGTCCCACCCGCATGTTGGCGATGTTTTCATCGAAGTATCGCGGCACGTCGCGCAGCCGGGCGATGTAGTTCCGATAGACGTCGATCGTCGCGAAACCCTGGCGCGGCGTGAACTCCGTCCAGAAGAAGGTGTCGCTGTTGAGTGGCGCTTCGTAGGTCCGGAACTTCGCGTCGTTGGCGAGCGCGCGGAGGGACGTGCCTAAGACCTGCGCGTTCACCCGCTCTTCGGGCGACAGCTGGTCGAGCGGGATGCTGTCGAGCGCCGCGAGTGCGCGCAGCCAATAGGTGTATCGCCTTGCCTGGGACGTCGAGTCGACGCGCGGGAAGTGATCGGCGGCTCCTGCTTCACCCGGCTCGTCGCTCCGTCGCGCCATCTCTCGCTGCCGCCACGTCCATTCCGCCGTATACAGAGCGCGGAGTCTGGCGTCGGCGGAGGATTGGCTGGGTGCCTGGCCTTCGGCGCCCGGGAGTGGCATGGCGCCGAGTGCAAGGCATGTCAGGATGGAGCGAGTGAAGGACGATTGCGACATTACTGCCTCAGTTCGGGATGATGGTCATCGACTGACTAACGACACCTACATGATCGCCCCACCGCGCACGATGATATGCGGCAGGTTCTTGAGCAGGGTATTCAGCCTGGCGATCCGTCCGGTGACGATGCCTTGCAGCTCCTGCTGCACGGTGCCCGTCTCGGTCACCAGTTCACCATACCGTCGCCCCTGGGCATCAGTCGGCTTGGTGATCGTGCGGCCGACCGCACCACTGAGCGATCCCACCTCCTCCCGCAACCTGGGATACTGCCGGTAGCCGAGACCCTGGATCGGGCGCAGCAGTTTCTCGTCGCGGAGCTTGCGCAACTCAACCAGCGCGCCCTCCGCCTCGTTCAGCGCGTCGCGCTCGTTCGGGGCGTTCTTCTTGATGTTGTCGACGAGCGAGGTGAGCTGGCCCATGAGGTCCTCGGTCCGGTCGATGACACTGGTCACGCGTCCGCCAAGGTCGCGCAGGCTGAGGGCCAGGTCGCGTTGCGCCTCCAGATCGGCCGTGGTGACGTTACCGCGTGGATCGAGTTCGACCGTGAGTGGCTTGGTGAACTCGCGTCCAGCCAGCTGCACCTTCACCGTGAATTGTCCCGGCACGACGCTGGGGGGACCGCCACCGCGTCCGCCGCGACCGCCGCCTCGACCTGCCGCCGGTCCGGCACCGGTTTCGGTGATCGCCGGGTCGTACGCCAGGTCCCAGACGAGCTGGTTCACGCCGGCATCGCGGGACCCGTCCCGCAGCGTGCGGACGACCTTGCCGGCCGGATCGGCGATGGTCGCCACCACCGGTTGCTGGCTTGCCGCCTTCAGGTAGTACTGGATCACGGCGCCGTTAGGCGGGTTCTCGCCAACCCAGATCTTCTGTCCGGGACTGCCATCACGCGACCACATGACCCAGCGGGTCGCCGGCCGGATGTCAAACACGTATGCATCGGCGGCCATGGCCTCGCCCAGGCGCTGCAGGGGCGTGACGTCGTCCAGGATGTAAATGCCACGTCCGTGGGTCGCGATGATGAGGTCGTTGTCGCGCGCGTGCACCAACAGGTCCCGCACCGGAGCCGCCGAGAGTCCGTTGCGGAGCGAATGCCAGCGCCCGCCCCGGTCCCACGACGCGAAGATGCCGAATTCGGTGCCGAGGTAGAGCAGGTTCGCGTTCCGGGGATCCTGCCGCACAACGTGCACCCAGCCGCGACCGGGCAGGTTCCCGGTGATCCGGCGCCAAGTCTGCCCGTAGTCCGTCGTCATGTAGGCGTACGGCGTGTAGTCCCCGGTCTGCCAGTGGCTCGCGGCCACGAACGCGGTCGCGGCATCGTGCGGCGACGCGTCAATCGTGGAAATCCAGGCGTTAGGTGGCAGGCCCGGCAGGTTCCGCGCCGTGTTGGTCCAGGTCTTCCCGCCGTCGCGCGTCACCTGCACGTTGCCGTCGTCGGTGCCGGCCCAGATCACGTTCGCATCCTTCGGCGATGGCGCGATGGTCAGCAGCGTGCTATGGAACTCGGCGGCCGTGTTGTCGGTGACGATGTCGCCGCCTGACGACTTCTGCTTGGTCTTGTCGTTGGTGCTGAGGTCGGGGGAGATGACGTCCCACGATTGCCCGTAATTCGTGGACCGGAACAGGAAGTTGCCGCCGAAGTAGACCGTGCCCGGGTTCTGCGGCGACAGGGCAATCGGCGCGTTCCAGTTGAAGCGGTACTTGTGGGATTCGAGAGCGTCCCCGGCCGACCCCACGCGGTTCGGGTCGGGATGGATGCT
>DATCIJ010000054.1:0-22560 GCA_036507855.1 Gemmatimonadaceae bacterium
GCCTTCAAGTCACCTGGCTCCTAATTCAGGATGATTCCCGGCAAGTTCCTCTGTTGCAGCAACCGATTCAGTGCCGGCAGATCAGTCTGCAGAATCGCGTTCAGATTCCTCCGCGCTTCTTCCAGTTCGAGCTTCAACACCTGGTGAACCTCGCCGGCCTGATCGGTCGGTCTGAAGTCCGCCGTCGCGGCATTCCCGATCAGATAACGCAAACGTTCCGAGACCTGCGCCGGCCAGCGGACACCGTCCTGGCCTGTGCCGGTCGCGCGCAACTGAATCAGGTGCTCTTCCACACCGATCAACTTTCGCGTCAGCGACTGGCTCTGCTGGAGTATCTCGGCGGTGCCCGTACCACCCTGGTCACGGAGGATCGCCTCGAGGTCGAGCAGTTGGCGGCGTGTCCACTCGATGCGATTGATGGCCGACGCAGCCGAGTCGTGGTCCGTGCGCATGGCCTTCAGCGCAACTTGTTGCGCCGCGATGTCCGCCTCGGTTCCGTCGGAATTCGGATCCTTCAGCACGCGCAGAGGCTGGGAGTTCGTGCGTCCGTCGACTTCCAGGGTGACGGTGTAGTTGCCCGGCGGCTGCAGGATCGAGATGCCGTTGCCCCCGCTTCGGACGCGGTTCGGTCCCAGGTCGACCCAGTCCGCATACAGCGGTGTCGTGCGCAGCCGGATGGGCATCGACGGCGTGTCCTGCAGGTTCCACATCACGCGATTGATGCCCCGGTCACGCGTTCCCTGCAGCGTTCGCACCGTCGTGCCCGACGCGTCGGCAATGCGGATGGTGACGTTCCCGCGCGGCACGCCGCCTAACCAGTAATTGATCGATGCGCCGTAGTCCGGATTCTCGCCGGCGGTCATGTCGTTCGGCATCGTCATGGGCTGCGTCCGCTGCTGGAACCGATACGCGTCACGCGGCTTGAACAGGTACGCGGCCGACGACGCGACCTGCGGCGTGAGCTGCTGCAGCGGCGTCACGTCATCCATGATCCAGAAGCCGCGCCCGTACGTGCCGATGACGAGGTCGTTGAAGTGCTCCTGGACCTTGATGTCGTACATCGGCGCCGGCGGCATGTTGTTGATCAGCGGCTGCCAGTTGTCGCCGTCATTGAACGAGACGTAGATCCGGTTCTCCGTTCCCAGGTAGACCAGACCCTGACGCACCGGGTCTTCCTGGATCGAACGCGTGAAGCTGAGCGGGTGGTCCGCGATGCCGGCCGTGATGGCCTTCCAGGTGCGGCCGAAATCGGCGGTGCGATAGACATACGGCTTGAAGTCGCCGACCTCGTGGCCCTCGATGACCAGGTACGCTTTTCCGGCGCTCCACTTCGAGGCATCGATCCCGCGAACCACGCCGTCCTTGGGAATTCCGGGCAGATTCCCGGTGACATCAACCCACGTCGCGCCATTGTCGCGGCTCACGTGCACCTTGCCGTCATTGGAGCCGGCGTAGAACACGCCGCGCTGCGCCGGGGACTCGTCGAACGCGTAGATCACGCAGCAGTACTCGACGCCGATGTTGTCAGGCGTGAGGCCGCCGGAGATCTTCTGCCGCGACTTGTCGTTCGTGGTGAGATCAGGGCTGATCACCTGCCAGCTCTGTCCGCCATTCGTCGTGCGGTGCACGTGCTGGCTCGTCACGAACAGCGTGTTGTTGTCGTGCGGCGAGATAAGGAGCGGGAACGTCCACTGGAAGCGGTACTTCAGGCTTTCGGCGGGCCATCCGCCGGTGCTTTGCGGCCAGACCTCAACGTTGCGAAGCTGGCGATTCTTCTCGTTGAAGCGCACGACGATGCCGCCGCGCGCGCCCGATCCCGACGCGCTCGACCAGACGATGTTCGGATCCTTCGGATCAGGCGTGGCGAACCCGCTCTCGCCTCCGCCGACAGCGTGCCAGTCGCCGCGCGCGATGCTGTTGCCGTACATCGAATTGCTCGGCCCTCGGCTCGATGGACCATCCTGCCGGTTCCCCATCACGTTGTATGGAATCGCGTTGTCGGCCGTCACGTGATACATCTGCGCGATAGGCAGCTGCACGCGATGCCAGGTTTCGCCGCGGTTGTTGGTGATGCCGAGTCCCTGGTCGTTGCCGCCGATCATGCGATTGGCGTTCTTCGGATCGATCCAGAGGTCGTGATGGTCACCGCCGGGACTGCGCAGTCCGCCCTGGGTCTGCCCCGTGCGGCCGCCATCGATCGTCTTCACGAACGACGCCGTGAGGAAGTACGCTTCGTCGGGATCGGCGCTGGAAACGCGGCACTGGTTGTAGTAGCCGGTGCGGCCGCCGAAGTTGCGGTCGTGGCTCATGAGCTGCCATGTCTGTCCGCCGTTGTCGGAGCGCCAGAGTTCACCGCTCTCCGTGGGCTGACCCTTCCACGGCACGCCATCCCCGGTCTCTATCAGCGCGTACACGCGGCGTGAATCCGCCGGGGTCATGCAGACGTCGATTTTTCCCACGGGCAGGCGAGGGAGTCCATTCCCCTGGAGCTTCGTCCAGGTGTCGCCGCCGTCGCGCGACATGAAGATCCCGCTGCCCGGACCGCCGCTCTCGCGACCCCACGTGTTGTACACGATCTCCCACATGCCCGCGAACAGGATGCGCGGGTTGTTGGGATCCATGACGAGCGATGACGCACCGACATTCTCGTTCACGAAGAGCACGTGCTCCCACGTCTTGCCGCCGTCCTTGGTGCGGAAGATACCACGCTCGCGCTGTGGTCCATGCGCATGGCCTAACGATGCGACGTAGACGATGTCGGGATTCGTCGGATGGATCACCACCCGGCTGATACGACCGGTGGTACGAAGTCCCATGTTCGCCCACGTCTGGCCCGCGTCGGTCGACCGGTAGACCCCGTCGCCGATGGTGACGTTCGAGCGGATGTGTGGTTCACCGGTTCCGACCCAGACGATCGAGGGATCGGACATCGAAACCGCCATGGCGCCCGCGGCGTGCGATTCCAGATCATCGAAGATGGGCCGCCAGATGATGCCACCATCCGTGGTCTTCCACACCCCACCGCTCGCCGCGCCGGCGTAGTACGTGAGCGGGTCGCCCACGACGCCGGTTACCGACGAGACGCGGTTCCCAACCGGGCCGATATGGCGGAACGTCAGCGGTCGAAGCGCATCGGCCGTGATCTGCTGCGCTGGCAGCGTGTTGGCGGCCACAATGAGCGCGGCCACCGTTGTGGAGCAGACGCGCGGGAAGCGGAACGCACGCATGGGGATAGCTCCTGACTCGGAAGACTGTGTGAACGCGGGGGATGACGCTGCGTAATCGCGAGCTCGCGGCCCCGCAGGGCGTTAATTGGGACGCCGTGACGTCGCATCGCAAGGATCCACGGACCCCAACAACAAGGTCAGGGCGCGCGAAACGGTGTTCCGCGATCCGTTGTCGAATAGTGCGCCTACGTGAGGAGCCCCAATGCCGATCGCGATCCCTTCCCGCTTCACCGCCTGGTTCGAGGCCTTGCAGCAGGACACGCGTTATGCCGTTCGCGGACTGCGACTCCGCCCCGGCTTTTCGGCGATGGTCGTCGTGACCCTGGCGCTGGGTATCGGCGCCAACGTCACCATGTTCGGGATCCTGGACCGGCTCCTGTTACGGACACCCGCGCACATCGTGGACGCCGAGCGAGTCGTGCAGGTGCACTCGCGTTGGGTGGGTCGCGCGGGCGTACAGTCGTCGCAACCATACGCCGTCTACAAGGACTTTCTCGCCATCCCGGACTTCGAGCAGGTGGCGGTCACGACGCCGTCGAGTGTCGTGGATCGTGCATACTATCCACTCGGCCGCGGCAGCGATGCCACCCGGGTCGCCGGCGCCCAGGTCAGCCCGAGCTTCTTTCCCCTGCTTGGCGTTCGCCCACACCGCGGGCGCTTCTTCCAGGAAGACGAGGCGGGCGAGGCGAATCCGCAGCAACTCGCGGTCATCGGGTACGGATTCTGGCAGCGAAGGTTCGGCGGACGCGATGACGCCATCGGGCAGTCGCTGGACCTCGGAACGGACCGCTATACCATCGTCGGCGTCGCTCCCAGGGGATTCACTGGCGTGGAGCTGAGTGACATTGACGTCTGGATTCCCATCGCCGCAGCCAACGGACTTCGATTCGCCAAGGGCGCCGATTGGGCAACAACGCGCAACTCGCAGTGGCTGACCATCATCGGCCGTTTGAAGCCCGGCGTGACGGTCGAACACGCCGAGGCGCAGGCAACGCTCGTGTTCCGCGCCGGCGAACGAGCGCGCTTCGCTGCTTCGACGAATGCGCGCGACCGTAACAGTCCTGATTCCCAGGCCGTTGAACTCGGGTCCATCATCCCCGGCCGATCGATCCGTGCATTCGGCTTGAGCGCCAATTCCGCGGAAATGCGCGTCTCTCAGCTCCTCGGCGGCGTGTCGCTCATCGTGCTGCTCATCGCCTGCGCCAACGTCGCCAATCTGCTGCTGGTGCGCGCACTCGGCCGGCGCCGCGAGATCGCCGTTCGTCTCGCGCTCGGGATCAGTCGCCAGCGTCTCGTCCGTCTGCTCCTTGTGGAAGGACTGTTTCTCTCCCTGCTGGGCGGCGCCGGCGCACTGCTGTGCGCCCAATGGGCGTCCGGCTTCATTCGAACGCTGCTCCTTGGCGATACCGCATGGAGCGGATCTCCGATCGACCTTCGACTGATGGCGTTTACGGCGATCGCGGCGATTGGCACCGGCGTGCTGACATCGTTGCTGCCGGCGCTGCAGGCCAGCAGGCCGGAACTCACTTCAGCGCTCAAGGCGGGTGCGCGTGAAGGGGGAGCAGCACGCTCACGCACCAGGTTCGTATTGCTCGCCGGTCAGGCTGCCCTTGCGATCGTTCTTCTCGCGGGAGCCGGGTTGTTTGTGCGGAGTCTTCAGAACGTGGCCGCGACCCCGCTGGGAATCGACATCGATCGCGTGCTCGTGGCGGGCGTCGCCCACCAGAGCGTCGGCATGAGCAACGCCCAGGCGCGGGAAGTTTTCCGGCAAATCACGGCTCGCGCCGCCGAGGTGCCGGGGATATCTGCCGCGGCCACCTCGGTGGGGCTCTCGTTCGGGATGGGTTGGGGGATCAGGCTCATTGTTCCTGGTCGAGAAGCTCCGGCGGTGACGAACAACCCGAGCCAGTACGCGGTCACGCCCGACTACTTCAGGGTCCTCGGCATCCGTCTCGTCGACGGCCGGCTCTTCACCGACGCTGATCGCGCGGGGACTGAGCTCGTCTCCGTGATCAACGAGACGACCGCGCGAACCTTCTGGCCGGGCCGGAATCCCGTTGGGCAGTGCCTGAAGTTCGACGCTGACAGCATGCCGTGCACCACTGTTGTCGGCATCGTGATGAATGCTCGACGGCAGCGATTCGTCGAGCAGCCCGTGTCTCAGGTGTATCGCCCGCTCGATCAACTGGATCCGTCCGTCTACGATCGGTCGGTCTCATTCTTTGGTTTTTCATTCGTGGCCCGCACGACACGAAAGCCATCCACATTGGCCGAACCGTTGCGACGGCTGATTCAGTCGGCGGCGCCCAACATGCCTTACGCGGAAGTGCGTCCGCTGTCGGACCGTCTCGGGCGACAGACACGGTCGTGGACGCTGGGTGCGACGATGTTCACCATATTCGGCGCGCTTTCGCTGTTACTCGCGGCGATCGGGCTGTACAGCGTCGTCGCGTTCACGGTGGCCCAACGCGTTCATGAATTCGGCGTTCGCGTCGCTCTTGGCGCGACCGGAGCCGGCCTGTTGCGACTCACGGTCGTACGCGGGGTGATGCCGGTCGTTGCGGGACTGGGTATCGGAATCGTTGTCGCCCTGCTGGCGGCCCGGCTCGTTGAAGGCATGCTGTTCGAGCTGTCGCCGCGCGACCCGACGGTGTTCGTGAGTGTGAGTGCCTTGCTTCTGTTCGTCGCCGTGGCAGCGAGCCTGGTTCCTGCGCTGCGCGCAACGAAGGTCGACCCGATGCTCGCGCTCCGTTCCGAGTGATTTGGCGTTAGGCGCCTGGCGGGATACGGGCCGACGACCGGCACGGGCGAAATGCCGCGGTTGCCGTGCAGCTAATCGGCAGGACGCCTCGTTCATTCGCAACATTCAGAGGTGGCGCTTCCCCTACAGGTCCGCCGGGTATTCCACCAACGCGCCGGCGCTCGTTCTCCGGGTAACTTCAGACCGTGATTCCTGACCCAGGAGTCACGACAACCTGTTGGGCGCCGGACAGCCTTGGCCACTTCGTGTGCGAGGCCGAGCATGCCTGACGCGCCGGGACAATCCCCCGGCGGGAGGTACCTATGTGGTCAGCCGCTATTGTCATCCCACTCGCGGCGATGGTAGTGCCGATCGTGCTCATCCTGCTCGCTGTGCTGGTCGATGTCCTGTTTCTCGGTTGGGCCGTGTTCAGGATGTGGCATGACGAATGGGCCGCACGGGTCGGAGCCGTTGTCACGGACCACCTGGTTCGCCCGATTCGTGGACTGATCCCGGGACACCCGGCGCGACGCCCGCACTAGGGCCCCAGCGATCGCGGTCAGGCGTGTCAGCAAATTGCTGACATCCTCGAATCCAATGCCCTGACTGACGCTGCCCGCCTGCGGACAGACAATCGACCATCACCTTCACTCGAGGAGGACATCAATGCGATACCGTCACCTCCTGCTCGGCGTGGCACTCTTTGTACCGGTTATCGCCGCCTCACAAGCCACGCCGCGCCAATCGAATCCGGAGCGCTTCGATGTCGCGGGCCTTCCCCAGACCGCGTCCAGCGCCCTCGAAAAGGAGATCTTCACGCTCATTCGGTACCACCGGCGTGGTGACCTGAGGGACGCCACCCGGATTCACCTCAAGCTCGCCGAGTACTACAAGGATCAAGGCGACAAGGCTCGGGCCGACGATTGCACCAAGCTGGCGAACGAAGCGTGGGACGCCGCCGAGAAGGGCGTGCGCACCTCGGCTGGAACAGCAGGCACACCACCGTTCGAGCCGGCCGGGACGTTCGGGCGCAATTTCGCGTACAGCGATGAAGCCGTCGGCGTGTCGCATCGGTGGGAGTTCTACGACGATGGAACGTTTGCCCACAGCCTGACGACTCCTCCGGGTCAGACCGCGCCGCCCCCGAGGGAAACCGGCTGGTACACGGTGCTCGACGGCCAGATACGACTCTGGCAACCCAATCCCGCAGTCGACCGCACGGTCACGTTCCAGCTGCAGGGCGAGGGAGGCAGTAACGGCGTCGTGATGGAGGGCATCCGAATGCGGGTCGTGAGATAATCATTCGCGACTCGTGTCAATGCGGCCGGCAGGGATTGTCCTGCCGGCCGCACTGTCTTGGCGCTCCCGAGGTCAGGCGGTGCGTCTTGCGGCGCGTTAGGCTCGTCAGGGAACGACGACCAGTTCTCCCCGCATGCCGCCGCTGAGATGCGGCGTGCAGAAGAATCGGTAGCGACCAGGTGGCAGCGCCGGGACCACCACCTTGTACGTGTCGCCATCGAGCACCAGGAGCGGACCGGCCAGCGGCACGTCGCGCGACCAGGCGACCCTGGGGCGCTCGGGCATCGCCGCGTCGATGAGCCGATGCGCCTCGTCGGACAGCGAGTCATCGGCAAACTGGACGTTATGTGGACCGCCGCGGCCGTTGATGAATGCCAGCGTGTCGCCCGCCCGGGCCGAGATCAGGGCGGGCATGAAGCGATTGTTGTCGAGACGGACATCCTTGCGATCGAGGACTCTGCCGTCCAGCAGGCTTGCGGCGCCGACGGCACAGCACAGCGCGACAAAAAATCTCATGGACGTGAGATGGGAGATCGGAGACTCGAGAGAAACTGCCTACTGAAGACCAAGGCCGATCTCGTTGGGAATCCAGGCGTTTGCCTACAGTAATCTGACATGAGCAGGCTGGAGCAGTCTATCTCAGATCTCCCATCTCCCATCTCCCATCTACGTTCGTGCCGGTTCTATCTCCACGCGAATGTCCCGCCACTTCCCCTGGCGGAACCGAACCACGCTGAGCAGGCATCGGGTGGCGTGACCCACCAGGATCGCGCTCCAGATGTCCGTGGGCTGAAGCTCGCGCACGGCCTGAAGGAACGAGCAGATGCCTAACGGGATGATGATCTGTGAGATGATGGAGATGTAGAGTGGGCTTCGCGTGTCACCGGTCCCTTGAAGCCCGCCGGTGTACACCAGAGCCACCGAGATGAACAATCCGGAAACACTGAGGAAGGTGAGCAGTTGCACACCGATGTCGACCACCTCGGGGTCGTTCATGCCGAACGCGCGCAGCAACAGCCGCGGAATCGTCAGGAATATGATGGCGACGATGATGGAAACGCCGAGTCCGATGCGCGTGGCCACGCGAACCCCTTCGGCCGCCCGATCCGGATGCCCGGCGCCGAGGTTCTGGCCGGCGTACGCCGCCGAAGCGCCCATGAGCCCCACCGATGTCCACGTGATCATCGAAAAAAGCTCCGTGTAGCCCACGGCGTAGGCTGCCTGCGCCTCTGCGCTCCGGTCGAGTGATCCGATGAATCGCAGCAGCAGCACGCCGGCGATGTTCATGGCCACGCCCTGCACGCCGGTCGGCAGTCCGAACCGGAACAGCGCGCGAATGATGCTCCAGTCGGGTCGCCAGCTCGTGTCACGCACCGAGATTACCCAGCCGCCCTTCCACAGACGGTATACCGCGTAGCCGCTCACCAACGTGCCGGCGAGGTTTGTGCCGATGGCGGCGCCCGTGGTGCCGAGTCGCGGGATCGGTCCCAGTCCCGGGATGAGGATCAGGTTCAGCCCGATGTTGATCAGCGTCAGCGCGACACCAAGCCGCAACGGAGTCCGCGCATCGCCCGCGGCGCGCAGCGCGCCGCCGAGCATGAAAAACATCATCATGCCCAGACTGGCGACGAACATGAGCCGCAGGAACGGCAGTGCTTCCGCCCTTACCGCCGGCTCGGCGTTGATCAGCTCCAGCAACGACGGCGCCGCAAACCAGCCGATCGGTGCGAGGACTGCCACCGACAGCACGGCCGCGGTGATCATGGCCTGCGCGACCGTCCGGTTCACCTTTTCCGGGTCGTCCGCGCCCGCGAATCGGGCGACGAGGACTGCCATTCCCGTGAACAGCGAACTGACGAAGACCATGACGACGAGGAAGATCTGCCACGAGACGCCGATGGCGGCATTCCCCGCGTAGCCGACGAAGTTGCCTACCATCACGTGATCGACGATGCCCTGCAGGCCGCCGAAGGCGTTCTGCAACATGGTGGGCCAGGCGAGTCGCCAGACCGCCGGCCCAATCGGCCCGTCGACAATAGACCGGTCGAACCGCCCACTGGGTGTAGAAGCCATGACCGTGCAGGATCGCCAGCCCCGCAGCGTCGGGCAAGGAGTGATGGTCGCGCCGGTGGCGCGGCGCCTCAGTCCGTCCCGCTGCGCGTCAAGCCGTAGCCGCCAATGGGCGTGGTTTCCACGCGCCTGCCGACGCCGGCAATGAGCGGACGTCCTTCACTGAGCGCAGGTAAGCAATGCGATGCCGGTGCTACCCGGTCTCCCTGTTGAGATCGTCGGTCGTCCACCAGATTCCGACCTTGAGTTTTTCAGCGTTGCACCTCGTCGGAGGAGTCCAATGTCACCAGCGCGCGCAGTTGCCGTCAGTCTGCTCGTTCTTTCCGCGCATGCGGCAGTCGCGCGCGCACAAATGCCCGGGATGCCGGGCAACACTCGCCCCATCAACCTCGTGATCAGCGGCGGGATGACGGTGCCGGCGGCGGACCTCGCCGACCTGCATGACGCGGGATTGCACTTCGACGCTTCGCTGCTGCTGAACATTCCCGGGTTTCCCGTGGCGCTGCGGCCGGAGTTCTCGCTGACGCGATTCAAGCTGAAGGAACCCGTTCTCACGGGAGCCAACACGGACGACGTCACGCAGATGATCGCCGCGATGGGCAATCTCGAGCTGCCTCTTGCCGGCGGGCTTTATGTGCTCGCTGGTGGCGGTATTCTCTCGCTCTCCTTGCCCGGAGCCGCGAGCACCGGCGGCACCGACGAATCGGCGAGCAAGTTCACGTTCGACGCCGGCGCCGGATTCCGGTTTGCGTTAGGCGGCGCGCGCGGATTCGTCGAGGCGCGGATCGGCGCCGCGTCCTACGATCAGGGGAAGTTCGGATTCAGCAAGGCGCAGTTCATCCCGGTGACGTTCGGTCTGGTGTTCTGACCCTCGCGCGCGGGTCACCGGCGGCTGGAATTGCTGCTCGCCGCGATCTTCTCTCTGAACTCCGTGATCCAGTTGGGTGACACGACCAGCTGGAAGTCGTCGCGATTAGAGACGAGGGTGACCAGGCGCTTCCCGTCGCGCAGCATGTCGTAGCTGGCGCCGAACCCCGTAAAGCCCGCGACCGACCCCGTGGCAACCGTGTCCCTGCCCAGCACGCGAAACGACGGAGTGAACTCGATACGCGCCGCGAGCAACCTGTCACCCGAGCGGTAATACAGCGCGCGGCCGTCATCGGACCAGGACGGTTCGGTGCCGCCATCGACCGACACCTGGACCCGGGACGACGGATCGGGGAACGAACGGACGTACACCTCGCTGCGCCCTGACTCGTCACTGGTCGCCGCGATCCAGACTCCATTCGGCGAGAATCGCGGTGCCATTTCGTTCACGTTCCTCGCATTGAGGTACGGCGCAGCCACACGAGTCGAGTCCAGGGCCACCCGGTAGAGATTCCAGGAGTTGTTGTCGTACGCCTGATAGACCAGCCAATGCTCATCTGGAGACATCACGACGACCGGCGCCAGATCATCGGTCTCGAAGAGGCTCTCGGCCGGAGAGCCGCCCGCTGACCGCTGTCGCCAGAACCCATTCCGCTGCTTCTCACCGGCCGCCGCAAAGACGACATAGGATCCGTCGGCCGTCCACTGCACCGACGAAACGGTTGCCCCCGTGGTCAGGCGCGAGAACGTCGTCGTGGCAAGGTCGTACACCCAGATGTCGCTCTTCTGGTTTTCCGCGACCCCGACCGCCACGCGTCGCTCGTCAGGCGACATTTGCGGGCTGAAGAACCCGCGGGCCTCCCCCACGACCGGACGGGTGCTGCCGTCGGCGTTGACCCAGATAAGCTGGCTGCGTACGCCACCGCGTGACGTCACCAGGGCCCCACCGGAGGCGATGAAGATGCCGGAATTCCCGTTGTTGCCCGCGATGACCGGTACCGGATCGAGCACCGGGACCGGCCTGCCGGTCACGCGCCCGGCGCCGGCGTCCAGCGCCACCGCCATCACGGTGCCATCGGCCTGCAGGAAAACGAGCCTGTCATCGAGCACCGCGAGTGGGCGAATGCCTTTCACGTTCAGCGCGCTGGCCTGCCCGCCATCAACGTCAACGATGGCGATCTGCGATGAAGCGAGCGTGCCACTCCAGATGGCGAACAGAATGTGTTTGCCATCGGGGGATGCAATCGGCCAGACGTGCTGGCGCTCCCCCTTGGCGGTGTCGGGACGCGTGAATTCGACGAGCTCACCACCGGCCGCATTGACACGCGAGAGTCCATTGAAGGTCATCGAGGCACCGACGATCAACTCGTCGTGGATGCTCCAAGTCGCGCCATTAGCGCTTCCGCCGTCCGAGATCGTCACCGGCGCGCTGCCATCCAGGCGTACCTTTTTCTCCTTCCCGTTGGTCTCGAAGCCGAGCCACTGTCCATCCGGCGAGAAGTGCGGCTGAAACGCTCCGTTCGTGCCGGGAATCAGCCTGGCCTCGAGCTGATCCGTGCGCAGCGCATAGAGCACCGCCTCACCACTCCGCTGCGCCACGGAATACACAACCACGCGTCCGTCCGGCGATATCGCAGCCGGCCATGGAAAGTTGTCGAGCGGCCTGGCGCTGTCCGGCGTTGCCAGGATGAATCGCATCGGCCGGACCTCGACGCTCGCCGGCTGCTTGCCTGTCGCCATGACGGCGGCGCCGATGGCCGCGATCGCCACTACGGACAGCGCGAGCGTGACCGGATCGCGCAATCGCGCGCGCCACCCACCCTCCGCTCGTGGAGCGGAGGTGGCGGTCGCAACGGTCGGCATCGTCAAGCCCCCGCGCCCCTGCAGCGCATCGGCAAACTCCTTCGCGGTGGAGAATCGATCGGCGGGGAGCTTCTCGAGCGCCCGCGCCACCGCGGCGTCGATGTGCTCAGGCACCGCCGACCGCGACGACCGGACGCTGCGCGGCCTGTCCGTCAGCAGCCGGGCGATGATCGCCTGCGCCGTCTGTCCGATGTGCGGCGGCTCACCGGACAGCATCTCGTACGTCAGCGCGCCCAGCGAATAGATGTCGGTGCGGCCGTCGATGACGCGATCACCGGTCGCCTGCTCGGGACTCATGTACTGAGGCGTACCTAACGACAATCCCGTCTGCGTGACGCGGCTGCCGCCGGCCTTGCTCACGGCCAGCGCGATGCCGAAGTCCGCCACCACCGGCTGTCCCGCCTGGAGCAGGATGTTCTCCGGCTTGAGGTCGCGATGGATCACGTGGTGGCTGTGCGCGTAGTCGAGCGCGTTGGCGACGGCGACCGCGATGCGGATCGACTCGTCGATCGGCAACTGCTTCTCGCGATCGAGACGGGCACGCAACGACTCGCCTTCCACGAACGGCATCACGTAGAACAAAAGGCCGTTCGCCTCTCCCGAATCGAACAGCGGCAGCAGGTTGGGATGCTGCAGGTTCGCCGTGACCTTGATCTCGGCCAGGAACCGCTCGACGCCGAGGACAGCGCCCAGCTCCGGGTTCAGGACCTTGAGCGCGACCTTGCGATCGTGACGCAGGTCGCGCGCGAGGTAGACGGTCGCCATGCCGCCGGCGCCGATCTCACGGTCGATTTCGTAGCGCTCGACCAGCGCCGTGCGGAGGTTCGAGATAACGTCCATCAGGTGAGGTGTGTCGTTGGGCAGCCGGCGATCGGGGAAGCGGCGCTTAATGTCGCTCGCGCCGGAAACACGCGCCAGCACGCTCAATCCGGATTATCGTTTGCAGTATTGCTCACGCGCGATCGCGCCCAGCCAGATTCACACCATGCGGACCCTTTCTCTGCTCACCTTCCTCGTCCTGGCATCGGGGCGCCTGACGGCCCAGTCGGGCCCCGACGAGAGCACGATCCGGCGGCTCCGCGCCTCCTCGAATGCGGCGATCGCCCGTCACGACACCGGCGGAATCGGCGCGATTCTCGCCTCGGACGTCGTCGTAGTCACGTCGAACTCGGCTCACTACATCGGGCGCGCGATGAACGTGCAGCGGTTCGCCGATCAATTCCGCGGGCGACCGGACGTCGTATACGAACGGACTCCGGACGAGGTTCGCGTCTTTGCGCTCTGGAGCATGGCGTCGGAGCGCGGGCACTGGACCGGTTCCTGGACCGACACCGATGGCAAGATCCGGATCGGCGGGAGCTATTTCGGCAAGTGGCGGCGGGTCAACGGCCAGTGGCTGGTCGAGAGCGAGACCTACGTGCCTGAAACGTGCACCGGTGGGGCGTACTGTCGCACGGTGCCGTGAACAGCGCAGAGCGCAAAGCGCAACGCGCCGAGTCCCCTCCTCCCCCGGCATTTCGGCCCAGCCCCAGAACGGTTCCCCGGCTCGGTTCCCTCAGGCAGATTCCGGGTCCGCGCTTTTTCGGAGCTTTCATGCGCCTTGCTTCGTTGATGATAGGATTGGGTTCCCTCCTGCTCGTCGGATACCCGACGGCGTCTCGCGGTCAGGGTCGGGGCGGCGGCGGGCCCGAAACGACTATCGGGCCCGGGGAATCGTGCCCGCCTGGCATGACGGAGATCCGTCCTCGGCGCTGCATGGCGCCCCAGACTCCCGCCCCGAGCATCCTTGACTACCGACCCCAGTCGACGCTCGTGACCGACGCGCATCTCGTACCGCGCGCGAAGTATCCCGCGATCGATTTCCATGGGCATCCGCAGAACCTCCTGAATTCCGCTGAAGGACTGGCGACTTTGAAAGCGGCCATGGACAGCCTGAACATCGGGCTCATGATCGCGGCTGAAAACCAGAGCGGCGAACGGCTGGCGCGCACGCTTGCCCTGGTGAATGCCTCGCCACTGAAGGGGCGGGTTGCGGTATTCACTGGAATCGACCTCCAGAATGTCGGTCCCGGTTGGGCGGAACGCGCCGTATCGCGCCTCGAAACGGATATAAAGGCCGGCGCCGTCGGCGTTGGAGAGATAGGGAAGAACTTCGGGCAATCGACGCGGAAGGCAGACGGTTCCCGCTTGCGCCTCGACGACCCGGAACTCGATCCCATCTGGGAAGCGGCAGCGCGACTCGGCGTGCCGGTCTTCATCCACACCGGCGATCCGGCGGAATTCTACAAGCCGATGGACTACCAGAACGAGCGCTGGCTCGAGCTGGCTCTTTTCCCGGGTCGCCGAATTCCGGAAGGGCAGGTTCCGCGGTTCGATTCGCTGATGGCGGAGCGGGACAACCTGTTCCGGCGTCACCCGAAGACGACATTCGTGGCCGCCCACCTCGGATGGCAGGCGAACGACCTGGCGACCCTCGGGAAGCTGCTGGACCTGCCTAACGTGTACACGGAAGTCGGCGCCGTGCTCTACGACATCGGCCGGCAACCGCGGGCAGCGCGCGATTTCTTCATCAAGTACCAGGACCGCATCCTGTTCGGGAAGGACTCGTTCCAGCCCCAGGAATACCCGTACTACTGGCGGGTTTTCGAGACGCGCGACGACTACTTCGATTACTACCGCGACTATCACGCGTTCTGGAAGCTGTACGGCATCGACCTCCCCGATGAAGTCCTGAAGAAGGTGTATTACCAGAACGCGCTGAAGATCGTGAAGGGGCTTCCGCGGGAAGGCTGGCCGAGGTAGCGCAGAGGGCAAAGGGCGAGCGTAACAGCGTCAGCCCTTTGCTCTTTCTCTTCTAACGCCCAGCGAGGCGTTTGATGAGGAGAGGCGTGCCTCCCGGCCGCTCGCGGGGCGACCCGGCATGTGCCAGCCAGGCGGCAGACCGAACGCCGTGAAAACCTAACGTCGACGCGGCCATGCGCTCGCCGAGCGTTCGACAGGCGGCGCGGCGCGAAAGGGGCTGGCTGCGCTGGCTCCTCATGCGGGAAACCCAGCGTCCCGGCCAGCTTCGTTAGCAGGTCGCCTCTGGCGCTCGCGCGCCGCGCGCATACGATGGAACCTCGTCAATTCCTTCCCGAGTGACTGCCGAGCGCGCTCCAACATACCGGATACGGGCCATCATGCTGGTTGCCATGATGGTCGCGTTGCTCGTTTTGGCGTTGTCCGATCCGGTACATCGCGCCGTTCTGCAGGTCTTCGAGGAAGCAAAGGGCATCATGGCGGATCATCCCCTGCTGGGACCCGCGCTCTTCATGGTCCTCTCGGCGTTGTCGGCCATGTTCGCGTTCTTCTCGAGCGTTGTGCTCGTGCCGCCAGCGGTGTATGCGTGGGGTCCGGTCGCCTGTGCCGCCCTGCTCTGGGCGGGATGGATGCTGGGCGGCCTCGCCTCGTACGGGCTTGCCTGGCGGTTCGGGCGCCCAGTCATGCGATGGCTCGCGCCCGGCCGGTCGGTTGCGCGCTATCAGCGGCGGCTCCGCCGGGAAGCGTCGTTCGGCTTCATCCTGCTGTTCCAGCTCGCGCTGCCCTCCGAGATCCCCGGCCTGGTGCTTGGGCTGGCCCGCTTTCCGCTCGAGCGGTACCTGGTGGCGCTCGCACTGGCCGAACTGCCGTACGCCGTTGGGACGACGCTGCTGGGGGCCAGCTTTGTCTCCCGGCGGTTCGGCCTGCTCCTGTCGTTAGGCGCGGTGGCGGCGTTGACCGCGGTCCTGCTGGGCCGCGCCTTTCGGCGTCGCCTCGGCAGCGCCCCTCGCCGACCGGCATAACCAGCGCGGCGCGCCGTGGAAAGCGGCCGTCACGGCATGTAGAATAGCCCCGGCTTCGTCCCCCCGATCCCGGACGCCATGGGCACCCTCCAACTCGCTCCCGCCACTGTATCGGACTACCGCCGGCTCGCGGAGTCGCGCCTGCCGCGCCAGTTGTTCGATTACATCGACGGCGGCGCGGTGGACGAGCGGACGCTGGCCGCCAATCGGGACGACTTCGCACACTTCCATCTGAGGCAGCGCGTCCTGCGCGACGTGTCGGGCGTCGACACTGGTGTCGTGCTTTTCGGCACGCGCGCCGCTATGCCGGTGGTACTCGCCCCGGTTGGCCTGGCGGGGCTCATGCGCCGACGTGGTGAGGTGCAGGCGGCGCGGGCCGCCGAAGCGGCCGGTGTTCCATTCTGCCTTTCCACGGTGGGACTGTGCTCGCTGGAGGAAGTGCGCGCCGCCACGAAGGCTCCGTTCTGGTTCCAGTTGTACATGATGCGCGATCGCGGGTACGTGCGCGAACTGCTGCAGCGCGCGCGGTCGGTGGGAGTGGACACACTCGTCTTCACCGTCGACCTGGCGGTCGTCGGCTCGCGCTACCGTGACACGCGAAACGGAATGGGCGGAGGACTGTCGGCGGGGGCAAGGCTGCGCAGTGCGCTCAACTTCGCGGCGCACCCCCTCTGGCTGCTCGACGTGGCGTTAGGCGGCCGGCCGCTCGTCTTCGGGAACCTGGCATCGTACGTCGCCAGCGCGAAGAACATCCAGCAGTTCCGCTCGTGGATCGACTCGCAATTCGACCCCTCGGTGACGTGGAAGGACATCGAATGGCTCCGGCGGGAGTGGCCGGGCACGCTGATCATCAAGGGGATCCTCGAACCCGAGGATGCGCGTGCCGCAGCCGACGCCGGCGCGCAGGGGATCGTGGTGTCCAACCACGGTGGCCGGCAGCTCGATTCGGCACCGTCGTCGGTCTCCGCGCTTCCGCGCGTGGTCGAGGCCGTCACCGATCGGCTGGAGATCCTGATGGACGGAGGCGTGCACACCGGCCCGGACGTCGTCAAGGCCGTGGCACTCGGTGCGCGGGCGGTGATGATCGGCCGGGCGTGGATCTACGCGCTCGCCGCGCGCGGCGAAGCCGGCGTGCGTCACATGCTCTCACAGATGCAGCGCGAGGTCACCGTTACCCTCGCGCTGACCGGGCTCACCAGTACGCGGTCGGTGGGCCCGGACATTCTTCTCCCACGAGCGAACGCCGGACCATGAGCCTCCGGCGCCCGGACGGCCGCAACGTTCGGGCGACTACCGCCTTGCTGCCCTTCCCTGCCGCGCGCGGCGGGTCTTCGACGCCCGGGCTTTCCGCACCACCTTCTTCGGGCGGGACTTCGACGCCCTGGCTTTCCGCACCATCTTCTTCGGCCGGGCCTTTGCCTTTGCTCGCGAAGCCGGCTTCCGCTTCGGCGCCGCCTTCCGCGCTTTCGGCTTGCCCTTTGCCTTTGGTCGCGCTGATGCCTTGGCGCGCTTCTTCGTCGCCTTCTTGACGGCCGTCTTCACTGTATCCCTCACTGCCGTCACGGCCTTGGCGACCCGCGTCGCAACTTTCTTTGCCGCCTTCTTCACTGCCTTCTTCACCACGGCGCTTGGCGCCGGCTGTGCCGGCGCAGCCAGGGTGTTCGTGTCGTGCAGGGCAAAGCCTGCGCCCTGTGGATCGCCGAGTATCGCGATCGTGCCGCCGGGGATTTCCATGCGCTCGCGCTGCACGGACGCACCGGCCTTCGTGGCCGTCTCGACCGCCTTCCCCACGTCCTTCACATGGATGTAGACGAGCCAGAACGGATGCATCCCGGCCATCTCGGGAGGCGCCGTGAATATGCCGCCATACATCGCGTCACCCTTTCCATACGTGAGGTACATGGACCCGCCACCCATGTCCATCTCGCCGTTCTTCTCCCAGCCGAAGAGCGCGCGGTAGAACTCGAACGCCTTCCGGTAGTCCGTGGTCATGAGCTCATGCCAGGAGAAGCGGCCCACCACCGGTGAGCCGTCCCATCCACCGGACGCGACACTCGACTTGTAGACGCCAAACGTGGCGCCCTGCGGATCCTGGAGTACGGCGAAGCGGCCCGTGCCGGGGATGTCGGCCGGGCTGACCACGACGGTTCCGCCTAACGATGCTGCCTTCCGCGTCGTTTCGTCGACGTTGTCCGACTCGACATACGGCATCCAGTTGGGCGGAATGCCCTGCTGGCGCAAATCGTCGGTGAGGCGGAAGATGCCCGCGAACGGCACGCCACCGGTCGTCCACATCGTGTAGTCGTTGTCGAACGCCTGCGTCGCCCAGCCGGTGAAGCGCGGGTAGAACTTCTTCGAGGCGTCGATATCAGGCGTGGTGAGCTCGTACCAGCAGAATTGCCCGTGCATCGGGAAGCGGGATAGGGTGGACGGAGAAAACGGATGTCAGAGAACGGTACGGCTCTGCAGGCCCGGAAGCGAGATCAGGGACGTCGCTGGCCAGCACGCCTCTCAGGCAGGTACTTTCGCCCCCCGGGTTCCTCGTCCCCTCGCCACCATACGACCCTACCCCCGTCCCCGATGCGACAAACCCACGGCTTCCTGACGCTCATGACGATACTGCTCGCCGCGTGCACCCCGCGCGCGGGAGTCTCGACCTCGGCGAGGGCCGCCGGCGACTTCGACGTCGTTATCGAGAACGGGCGCATCGTGGACGGCACTGGCGCCGCCTGGTACTACGGCGACGTCGCGATCCGGGGCGACCGCATCGCCGCGATGGGGCCACACGGTGCATTCCGGACGGCTGGTGCGCGAACGCGCATCGACGCGATCGGCCACGTTGTTGCGCCCGGTTTCATCGACATCCAGGCGCACTCGATCGGTCATTACATGACGGGTGATGGAAAGGCGATCTCCATGATCACCCAGGGCATCACGACTGCCATCCACGGCGAGGGCTCGTCGCTGGGTCCGATCAACGACAAGCTGCTCACCGCTGAGACCGACACCGCCGCAAAGCGGGTGTTGGCGGGCTTTGCCGGTCCGAATGGGTTTGCGAAGTGGCTGGAGTACATGGTGGGTCGCGGCACCGCGCAGAACGTCGGTTCGTTCATCGGGGACGGCACAGTTCGCGTCTACGCCAAGGGCACGGAGCAGGGCCCGCTGACGCCGGCGGAGCTCGACACGATGCGGGCGATGGTCGGCCGCTCGATGCGCGACGGCGCCTTCGGCATCGCCAGCGCGCTCATCTACCCACCTAACACGTATGCCAGCACCGAAGAGCTGGTCGAGGCCGCGAAGGCCATGGCACCGTACGGAGGTGTGTACATCACGCACATGCGCTCGGAGGGTGACAAGTTCCTCGAGGCGATCGACGAAGCCCTGCGGATCGGGCGGGAAGGCGGCGTGCCGGTGGAGATCTTCCACCTCAAGGCAAGCGGTCCGCGCAACTGGCCGAAGATGCCGCTGGCGATCGCGAAGATCGATTCGGCGCGCGCCGCCGGTCAGGACGTGCAGGCGAACATGTACCTGTATCCGGCGGGCGGGAACTCGTTCGCCTCGTGCGTTCCGCCGAAGTACGCCGCTGGAGGGCGGCTGATGGAGAACCTGAAGAACCCTGCCCTCCGCGCGACGATGGTCGCCGAGATGCACGCACGCGACGCGGGTTACGAAAACCTCTGCGAGATCGCGACATCCGAGAACGTGATGGTCGTCGGGTTCCGCAAGGAGGCCAACAAGCGCTTCGAGGGAAGGCGTCTCTCGGAGATCGCGACCGCGCTTGGCAAGGATTGGGCCGAAGTGATCATCGACCTCAACGTCGACGAGGAGCTGCAGCTGGGGGAGCTGCTGTTCCTGATGAGCGAGGAGAATATCCGGCTGCAGCTCCAGCAGCCCTGGA
The DNA here is from genome assembly GCA_036507855.1 of Gemmatimonadaceae bacterium. Lineage (GTDB taxonomy): Bacteria > Gemmatimonadota > Gemmatimonadetes > Gemmatimonadales > Gemmatimonadaceae > JABWBJ01. The sequence continues at coordinate 19,786 of DATCIJ010000054.1, forward strand.
TCAAGTTCGGCACCGATGCCGGTTCGGTGGACCCCGCCACCGCCCGGGGGATGGTCCATCCACGCACCTACGGCAACTTCCCGCGGCTCTTCGCTCGTTATGTGCGCGAGCAGCACGTCATCCCGCTGGAGGACGCGGTGCGCAAGGCGAGTTCCGCCGTCGCGACCCGGCTCTCGCTCACCGATCGCGGCGTGCTCAAGGCCGGGCTCAAGGCCGACGTAATTGTCTTCGATCCGGCGACGATCACCGACCTCGCCACCTTCGAGCGGCCGCACCAGCTCTCGACGGGCGTGCGGGACGTCTTCGTGAACGGCGTGGCAGTGCTGCGGAACGGACTGCACACGGGAGCCAAGCCAGGTGTGGTCGTGAGGGGACCTGGCTATCGACGCTGACACGGGGTGACCAGCACCCTGGTCGGGCACCGCGCCGTGGGCGGGTCCGCCTTACCAAGCTGCTGTCCGGCGGCGACGATAAGCGCGCCGCAGCGCCACGCGGGCAGCGAATCAGGACAACCCTAACAGCCACGCCCGCATGGCCATCAAGCAGCTGTCCGAAGTGGAGGTCGCGACCTGGAGCCGCCTGCAGAAGGACCAGTGGTGGTTCGACAACGTGTACCGCGGCGACATGCCGCAGCTCACCGTCCGCTCCGCGATCACCGGCTTCCTCCTCGGCGGCGTGCTCTCCGCCACCGCCCTTTACATCGGCGGGAAGACCGGGATCACGATCGGGGTCGGGCTCACGTCCGTGATCCTCGCTTTCGCGATGTTCCGGATCATGTCGCGCTCAGGCCTGATCGACGACTTCACGATTCTGGAGAACAACTGCACGCAGTCGATCGCCACCGCGGCCGGCTACATGGTCACGCCGATCGTATCGGGCCTGGCTGCCTACATGATGGTCACGGGAACCATCGTGCCGTGGTGGCAGTTGATGATCTTCAACGTGGTCGTGTCCAGCATAGGGGTGCTGGTCGCGTTTCCCATGAAGCGGCGTTTCATCAATGAGGACCAGCTTCCTTTCCCCGAAGGACGCGCCGCTGGCGTGGTGCTCGATGCGCTGTATACGGGTGAAGCGGCCGCGGGAATGTTCAGGGCCAGGCTGCTCGCGATCACCGCCGGTTTTACCGGTCTCTATCAGTTCATTTCCAGCGACGGCTGGATGCGACTGCTGCAGTTCAAGCTCCTCCGCATGGACAAGTGGACGGGGATGACCCAGCCGTGGAACTGGCAGGAGCGCTTCGACACGTACTACTACAACGCCGCGGCTCGACTGAACCTGTGGATTCCGAAGATTCTTGGCACGGACATCCGCCAGCTCGGGTTGCGCCTCACGCTGGATGCCGCGATGCTCGGCGTCGGCGGGCTCATGGGCATTCGCGTCGCGACGAGCGTCTTGTTAGGCGCACTGGTTAATTTCGTCATACTGGCACCGATCATGATTCAACGGGGCGACATCGCCTCGTACACGGCGCCCAGCGGCGCTGTGGTCGCGATCTCCCGCGCCGAGATCGTGAATCAGTGGTCACTGTGGTGGGGCGTCGCGATGATGGTTGTTGGCGCGCTGGTCGGCCTGTTCGCCAAGCCCGAGATCTTCACCAAGGCGTTCGGGACGCTCACCGCGAAGAAGTCTCCATCGACGCCGGAAAACGACCCGCTGGGTCATATCGAAGTCCCGCTCTGGCTTTCGTTCATCGGCGTGCCGCTCCTCAGCATCCTGGGCGCGTATATCACGCACGAGTTCTTCGGCGTGCGCTGGCTTCTCTCTTTCATCTCGCTGCCGCTGATCTTCATCCTCACGATCATCTCGACCAACTCGATGGCGCTGACGTCGTGGACGCCGACCGGCGCGCTGTCCAAGATCACGCAGTTCACGCTCGGCGCCATCGACCGCGTGAATCCCGCCTCGAACCTGCTCCCGGCCACCATGACCGCCGAGATCTCGTCGAATGCGTCGAACCTGCTTTCGGACATCAAGCCCGGCTACATGCTGGGCGCAAAGCCACGGCAGCAGGCCATCGGGCACGTCATCGGGATATTCGCCGGCACCCTGGCGACCGTGCCACTCTTCTTCCTGCTCTTCCTGACACCGAATGCGGAGGGCGTTCGTTCGACGTCCACCATCGTCTCGGAGCAGTTCGCGATGCCGGCCGCCGTGCAGTGGAAGGGCGTGGCGGACCTGATCACCAACGGGTTGAGCCAGCTCGCGACATCCGCCGTGATCTCGATGATCGTGGCCGCGGTGCTCGCGCTGGTATTCGAGATTCTCCGTATCCGGACCAAGGGCGCATTTCCACTCTCCGCGGTTTCGATCGGGCTCGGTGTGATCCTGCCGCCCGAGTCGTGCATCGCGATGTGGGTGGGCGCGATGATCTTCTGGTGGCAGGGCCGGAAGAAGCCCGCTCCCGGCACGCGGGCTCACGCGATCTGGGTTGACGGCTATGAGGCGATCTGCGCGGGACTGATTTCGGGCGCGGCGCTGGTGGGGATCGGGAACGCGATTGTGAACGTGTTGATTGGATAGCGAGCAGCGACAAGCGACAAGCGACAAGCGACAGGCGGCTGATCGCTGATCGCTGATCGCTGATCCCTAGAGATACCTCCTCGGCGGCACCAGGACACTCCCGAACAACAGCCCCGCCATCAACGCCACCAGCGCGCTCAACACCGCGACGCCGGTCTCCATACCTAACGTATAGTCGCGCTCCATCAGCGACGCGAGACCGCGGAAACCGACGCTTCCCGGAACGAGCAGCATGATCGACGGCAGTCGCACGAG
>DATCIJ010000055.1:0-6283 GCA_036507855.1 Gemmatimonadaceae bacterium
TGAATGGAGTGGAGAGTGCCGAACGGCACGCCGGAATTCCGAATGGTCGGCTCATGGTCAGAACCTCATGCCGATGCCGAAACTGAAGCCGCGGGGCATTGGGAAATTCCCGTAGTCGATACCGGCCGCTCCCGATCCTCCCACCGCGGCGGTGTTCCCGTTCACGATCGGATCCATTCCCGAGTAGTTCGTCCACAGCGCCAGGTCGGTGCCGGTGACGAACCCGGTGGCCTCCCGGGCGCTCATGAAGCTTCCGGGGATCGGGAACCGGAACGTCACGTCCCTGAGCCGGACCCAGTTGATGTCCTTCTCGATGAACAGCTCCTCGCCGACGCCCGTGTAGTAGCTCGTTTGCACCGACGGGATGACGACGATCGTGTTCTTCGTGGGAGTCGCGCTGTTCTCCTTCCCGTCCCGCAGCACGCCATCGATGACACGAGGCTGGTCGCGATCCAGGGTGCGCTCACTGAGTCCCCGGGCGGTGAGCAGCTGCTCGGTGGCGTTGAAGACGTCGCCGCCCTTCCGGATGTCGAACAGGAAGTTCAGTGAGAAGCGCTTGTACCGGAAACTGTTCGACAGGCCCATCAGCCAGTCGGGCTGCCGATCGTATCCGGCGTCGATGAACGCTGTCGAGCGCAGCGGCAGGCCGCTCGTAGGATCGATGAGCAGCGTGCCCTCGTTGTTCCGGAGATAGAACAGGCCGGTCAACGACCGCGTGGACATTCCTGGCGCCGTGCCATTGCGCACGTTGCCGAAGAGCCAGGTATCGGAGACGTAGGATTCAGGCAGCTCGTTCGGCAGTTTCAGGACCCTGCCGCGCGCGCGCTCGAAGTTGGCGAGAACGTCCCAGGAGTACTGGCTCTGAAGTACCGGGGTGGCACGCGCAGTCACCTCAAGGCCGGTGTTTCGCGTGACGGCGCCGTTCAGGTTGAAGAGGATGAAGCCCGTGGCGTAACTGCCGCGGATGTTGTCGACGATCTGGTCCTTCGTCTGCTTTCGGTAGGTCGTCACGTCCAGGCCGAGCCGGTCGTCGAGGAAGCTCAATTCCGTTCCGATCTCGTATGACCGGGCGAACTCCGGTTTCAGGGCGAGGTTCGGGCCGGTGAAGCCGTAGCCGTATCCGCCATACGACGTGAGCTTGTACTCGAGCGAGGGGCGGTAGGCATAGGGCCGGGCATCCTTTCCGACTTCGGCATAAGCGGCCCGGAGTTTGCCGGTCATGAACCGACCGATGGATGGAAACGCGTCGGAAAAGATGAAACTCGTCGAGACGGACGGATAGAAGAACGAGTTGCGCTCCACCGGGATCGTCGACGTCCAGTCATTCCGACCCGTGATGTTCAGGTAGAGGTACTTCCGGTAGTCGAGGGTCGCCTGACCGAAGAGGCTCAACAGGCGGCGCTGCTCGATCGTGGTCCGGTTGAATCGCGTGTTGGTATTGTTGATGGAAATGAAGTTCGGATCCAGAAAGTCCTGGCCCTTCAGCGCATTGTACGTCGACTTGAAGTCGGAAATCTGGTTACCCACCAGGCCACTGAGCGAGAACCCGTTCCAGACCTCGCGCGGATAGACGTTGAACAATGTCTGGGCGTTGATGTTGCGCGTGATGTTGTCCGCCTGGTCGAGGACTCCATTCCAGGTGTATCCGGCGGCGCTTTCAGGATTCCGCAGGATCAGGTTTTCGTTGGTGTACGTGTCGGCGCCGATGTTGGACGTGATATTGCCCCATGGAACCGGCGTAATCGTCAGGCCGACGTTGGGGAAATACCGGTTGTTCGTCGAATTCTGCTTGTTCCGCTCGGTGTTGAAGTAGGGGTTATCCACTTCGGCTGACTGGGACAGGTTGGTGATGCGGCGCCGGTTGCCGGCGGGCGTCTGCCAATCCTTCGCGTTGTCGGTCTGGGGCCACAACAGGAGGCCGACCAGTGGACCAATCCCTCCCTTGTACGGCTGATCGTTGTTCACGTATGCGTAGATGATCGACAGGTCGGCTCTCAGCCACGAATTGATCACCGCCTGCGAGCGTCCCGTCAGGTTGATCCGGCTGAGGTCCGCGCCCGGTACCACACCCTGCTGACGGTCTGCGCCAACGCCCAGGCGGTAATTGACCCGGTTGTCGGGGACGCCCCCGCTGAACGCCAGGTTGTGCTTCTGCGTCAACGCCGTCCTGAAGAATCCGTCGATGTTGTCGTAAAACACCGTTCCGTCCGGATACGGCTCGCCAAAGTAGGAGAACGAAGCGAGCGTGCTGCCCGCCACCGACGTTGGGCCATAGATGCGCTGGAGTTTCGGCCGTGCCCCCGTGCGCTCGATCCTGAAGCTGTTGCTGTAATCGAAGCCGCCGCCCGGCGCCCCGCGCTTGGTGGTGATGACGATGGCCCCGTTGGCGGCATCGATGCCGTATAGCGCGGACGCCTCCGGCCCCTTCAGCACCACCAGGGTCTCGATGTCTTCGGGATTGATGTCGGAGGCCCGGTTGCTGAAGTCAACGCCACGATTGCTGAATGCCGTCAATGACCCGGGGGCATCGGACGCCAGCACTCCGGTATTGAGTGTCTTGTTGTCGAGCGGAAGACCATCGATGATCATCAGCGGCTGATTGCTGCTGCTGATCGAGCTGACGCCCCTGATGGTGATCGAAGATGACGCGCCCGGCACCCCGGAACTGCTGGTGACTTCGACGCCGGCCACGCGCCCCTGCAGCGCGTTGATGAAATTCTCCCGGCCCGTCTGGGCGATGTCGACACCGCGGACGGTCTGTTGCGACGCCCCGAGCGCCCTCCCGACGTTCGTCTGCCCTAACGACGTCACGACCACCGCGTCGAGATTGGTGGCGGCCCGACGCAACGTCACGTTGATGACGGCTGCCTCTCCGATAGTCCGCTCTTCGGGTGTGTGTCCGATGAGCCTGAACTGGAGCACCTGGCCGGCGTTGGCGCGGATGGAATAGGTCCCATCGCTGCTCGTTATGGTCCCTCGGCCAGTTCCCCTGAGGACGACCGATGCACTCTGCAGAGGAATGCCTTGTTCATCGGTCACTCTTCCGGTAATGGTCCGATCCTGTGCGCGCGCCTGCGCGGCAACCAGGAAGGTTCCGATCAACACCATCCATACCTTGTTCTTCATGTTGGGGTGCACCGGGTTGTGGTGGACAAGCACTCAAGCACGAGCCTCCCGTCGAACGCCATCGAGACGATGCGTTCCACGGGACGGGTCAGATTTCTGTTGTGGCTGAAGACGCGGAGGAGTAGTCCGGCACGAGGGCGCGCTGGCGAGAAGAAGCCGTGAATGCACCGCAAAGGCGCGACGCCTCCGATCCGTTGTGAGGAGGTTTGTGTACGCGAAGCTCTCAACCCGGGACCACTGCGGCATGCGTTTCCGAATACCTGCGGCAGCCGATCATATTTCGGAGTGTTGAAGCTGTCAACGCAATAGGGATTCGGCTGGCAGGTATTAAACTGCCGTCCTCCCTGGGGCACTTCCGGCCGCGGAGTGAGACCGGGAGCGGGCGAATGCCCGGAACCCCGGAGGCGCGGATCGGAGTGGGAGGAGACGACGCGGTGACTTCTGATCATCACATGAAGAAACGACGCGGCGTCTGGAATCGGCGCCGACAATCTGGCCTTGTGCTGCTCCTTGTGATCGCGTTCGCCAGGGAGTCCACCGCACAGAACGATCCCTCCTGGACCGAGCCGTTTCCGCCGTTCCGCATCGCCAACGGACTGTATTACGTCGGCAGCAAGGGACTCGCGAGCTACCTCATCGCCACTTCCGAAGGGCACGTCCTCATCAACAGCGACCTCGAGGCCAACGTTCCCATGATCCGGGAGAGCGTCGAGAAGCTGGGATTCCGGTTCGCCGACATCAGGATCCTCCTGATCAGTCACGCCCACTGGGACCATGATGCCGGGAGCGCGATGATCAAACAGCTCACCGGCGCCCGGTACATGGTGATGGATGGCGATGTGTCCGTGGTCGAAACGGGCGGCCGGAGCGACTTTCAGTACGGCGGCGACTCAACGCTGCACTATCCGTCCGCCAAGGTCGATCGCGTCCTGCGCGATGGCGACGACGTGAAGCTCGGCGACGCTGTCCTCGTCGCGCGCCTGACGCCGGGGCACACGAGGGGTTGCACGACCTGGACCCTGAAGGTGACCGAAGGGACGAAGAGTTACGACGCCGTGATCATCGGCAGCCCGAACGTCAACCCCGGATACCAACTCGTCGGGAACGCACGCTATCCGAGAATTGCCGAGGACTACGAACAGACATTCCGCGTGCTGAAGTCGTTGCCGGTCGACTACTTCCTCGGCGCTCACGGGAGCTACTTCGCGATGGAGACAAAGTATGCGCGGATGAAAGATGGCGCCGAGTCGCCATTCATCGATCCAGAGGGCTATCGCGCGTACGTCGCCAACAGGGAGCGTGCATTTCGGGCTGAGTTAGCCAGGCAAAAGGCGAGTAGTCGATAGGCGGGGACAGCGGGGTGATGCGAGTTCACGAACCAGGCGCGCTTCAAGGCAGCGCTGGACCGGATCCGGCGGACGCGCCGCGATTGGCCTCCCGCCGAAACGACAACCATTGCAGGGTGGTTTGAAGTCGCGCTCGCCGTCGCCGTCGCTGTCGGGCTGAGAATGGGGGCTCCTCATTCTTGTCGCGGCCTGGAAGCTCGCCACCGAATTCCTGTTCGTCGTGGCCGGCGCGCCGATCTGGGAGTTTGTCGAACGGGCAGGGAGTTATGCGGCGCCGCTGGCGTTGGCGGCCCTGATGAGAACACGACGCTGACGTTGCTCACGAGCTAGCCGGGTGGTCACAGGCCGCTAGCTTAGTCCTCCATGCGCTCCCTGTCACAGCCGAGGACCCTCGGCGTCGCGGCGACGTTGGTCGCCTACCTGTGCGCCAGCAGTTCCCTGGTGCTCGCACAGACCGGAACGGACGCCCGCTTTGAAGCACTGGCGTCGCTCGCCACAGCGAAGATGAAGGAGTACGGCGTCCCCGGCGTTGCGCTCGGCATTGTGCATAACGGGACCGTGAACATTCGCGGGTTGGGCGTCACGAACGTCGAGGATTCCCTTCCAGTCACCGCGCACACCGTTTTCCCGATCGCGTCCATCTCCAAGACATTCGCCGCGACGGCCATGATGCGGCTGGTCGAGCAGGGCAAGGTCGACCTTCGAGCGCCCGTGCGCACCTACCTGCCCGAGTTTCGCGTGCGGGATGAAACCGTGAGCCGTGACGTGACGGTGTGGCATCTCCTGACCCATCTGGGAGGATGGGAGGGTCAGGTATCCGGCCCCGATCGGGGCACGGAAACACTCAAGACATTCATCGGGACGATTACGGACCTCATGCAGGTTGCGCCGCCGGGCGCGGCGTGGAGCTACAACAACGCCGGATTCAGTATCGCGGGACGCGTCATCGAACAGGTCACCGGCACCTCCATCAACCGCGCCATTCGCGACCTGGTCTTTCAGCCGTTAGGCCTCGAGCATGCCGGAACGACCGCCGGCGACTTCATCGTCAACCGGTTTGCCGCCGGACACACGACGCGCGATGGGAAGCCGTCACTCAACCGGCCCTTTACGCCGTCCACCAGTGTGACCGCGGGAGGTGTCGGCCTGTGCATGACGGATCTCCTCGCGTACGCTCGATTCCACATGGGCGACGGGACCGCGCCTGATGGTCAGCGTGTCCTCAGGCGTGAGTCGCTGGAGCAACTCCGCAGGCCGCAGGCGCGAAAGCAAGCCAACGACGACGACATAGGGCTCGGCTGGCATCTGCGAAGTGCAGGTCCGATCCGCACGGCCTCCCACGGAGGCACGCTGGGTGGACACATCCTGCTGCTCGAGATCGCGCCCGAGCGCAACTTCGTCATCGCCATCCTGACCAACTCGAGCACGGGGTGGCGCCTGATCCAGGACGTCGAGCGCGAGGCGCTCAAGTTGTACCTCGGCGCGATCTACGCGCTCAACCAGGCCATCGCTCACCGCGGCCTCGTGGAAACGCTTCCTTCGGTGCAGCCGCTCGCACAGCAGCCGGATCCGGCCCCTTATGTCGGCACCTATGCGCGGCCGAGCAATTCAGTGGTCGTCCGCGCCGACGGGAGCCGGTTGTTCGTGCAGGAACTGCCGAACAGCGGTCAGCCAAGGGCGGAGATGCCGGTGTCGTTTTATGGAGTTGATCACGCAGTTGTGACAGATGGGCCGGCTCGCGGCCAGTCGATCGAGTTCGTGCGCGACGCGAGCGGCCGCGTGAACTGGGTCCGAGTCGTCGGTCGCGTGGC
>DATCIJ010000056.1:0-5329 GCA_036507855.1 Gemmatimonadaceae bacterium
CCCGGCGTCTCATCTCCGCGGGCCCTCAGTTCAGAGGCCTGACATCTGGCCACAACGATCTGTCGCCCGACGGCCGCACGCTGGCCATCGTTCGGGGAGCCGGGGCAACCTGGGGAGCACCCGCCGCGAGGTTCGGCCGCACCGAGCTGCGGACGTTTTCCGTGGGCGGCCCGGAGGAAGGGCGCCTCGTGAGCGACTTGGGGAGCGACGTGCGTCGGGCCGAGGTATTCGGATGGGCGCCAGGTCAGACGCACGTGTGGGTGTGGCTCATGCGCGCTGATCGTACGGCGTCGATCGCGTCCATTGACCTGAAGGACGGTTCGCAAGAGGTGCTCAAGACTCTCCCGTGGCGCGACCACACTCAGCCGCCCTCCCTTTCGCCCGACGGACGTTTCATCACCTACCACGACGCCGGCCAGGGACAGTTGCCCGACATCTTCATCGCCAGCACCGAGGGTGGCCAGGATCTTCGTGTCGAACACCCCGCCCGCGATGGGGTGCCGGTGTTCACCCCCGACGGTTCCGGCATCGTGTTCCTGAGCAGTCGGAAAGGGGGCGATCTCTGGTTCCTCCCGGTTGCTGACGGCCGTCCTGCTGGCGATGCCCGTGCGATATGGGACGACATCGGCCCGTACGGTCAGACGATGGGTTTCGCCGAGAACGGGAGTCTGTTCTACTACTTCGCAGGGAACGGCTGGGAGCTCTATACCGTCGATGTAGACCTGGCCCGCGGCATCGTCGGACAGCCAGAACTCGTCCCACCGCAGCGAGGCGAGATAAACAACGCCCCGGCTTACTCACCCGATGGCCGGTACCTGGCCCACCTCCGGGGCAGCGGCCGCCGGCTGGTGCTTCGCGAACTGTCCACCGGCAACGAACGGGAGTTTCCACTTGGTGGTTCCCGGATCGCGCCCACGGTCGACTTCTGTCCCGATGGCCGCTCGCTCATCGTGGCTGGTTATCAAGGGACAATCGGGCAAGTTGTCGTCCACGTGAGCACCGAACAGGGCCGCACCGAGCAGATTCCCGTCGCCGCGGAGGCGACTACGCCTGCCTTCTGCGTCGGGAATGGCAGCGATCTACTGTACGCCGGTGCACGAAAGCCAAACGAGCCATCTCGCATATTCCGCAGATCGCTCCTCACGGGTGCCGAGACGCTCGTGTATCGTGGCCCGCCTGCTCGACTCACCTTCTCCCCTTCACCGGACGGCAGCCGGATTGCGATCCTGACGCGGCCGCTCACGGGTGCGGGGCTATGGTGGCCAGACGGTCAACTGAATGTCGTGCCGGCAGACGGTGGTCCTGCCGTTACGTTCTCGGGAATGGGAACCGGAGCGCATGGCTTCATGTGGCTGCCCGACGGCACCGGCTTGCTCGTCGCGCGGCAATCGCCAGCCGACAGCGCCGACGTAACGAGCCCCGAGATCACGTTCTGGCGGGTGCCACTCGATGGCGGTACGGCGACCGAGAGCGGACGCATGCGCTTACCACCCCACGCGAATTCCTTCTACGGCTCCTGGAACTACCGCGCACATCCGTCGGGCTCACGCATCGTCTTTGAGCGGCACGCTGGACTCGTGTCCCAGGTGTGGGCCATCGACAATCTGCTGTCGTTCATTCAGTCGGGGGCACCCATTGCGGTAAACGAACTGCGGCGCTTCTAGCTCTGCTTCAGCACATGGGCGGGGCGGATCACCGGGATCCGGACCCGCCCTGGCCGATCCGAATCGCCCGACCCGTCATTCCGCTGGCGCGCTGCCCTTCCCGCAGCGCCACGGCGCCGTTCACCACGACGACGGAAATTCCATCGGGATACTGGAACGGCTCTTCGAACGTGGCCCGATCGGCGATCGTCGCGGGGTTGAAGACCACTACGTCCGCTGCCAGTCCAGCCGCTATTCGACCGCGATCGGTGAGACGAATGCGCGACGCGGGAAGGGCGGTCATCTTGTGAATGGCCATCTCCAGCGTGAGAGCTTTCCGCTCCCGCACATAGCGACCGAGGACGCGAGGGAACGTGCCAAGTCCACGCGGATGCGGACTCCCCCGGCGCGTCGGTCCTTCGATGGCGAACGATCCTCCATCGCTTGCCACCATGCCGCGTGGATGGGCGAGGATCCGGTCAAGGTTTTCTTCGCTCATTGCGAATCCGACCATGCCGATGCTGCCACGATTGCGACCGAGCAGCGCAACAGTCAGTTCGTATGGGTCGCTGCCGATCGTCTTTGCGTACGCGCCGAGCCGCTTCCCCTCCGCGGCGCGATCCGTAGAGTCGCGCACCGATGAGATGTGCACGTTCTCCCAGCCGCCGATCAGCTCGACCTTCGCCAGCGTTTCGCTTCGGATACGAGGTGCGACGCCTGGATCGGAGAGTCGCGCGAGGAACGCATCGGTGCCGCCATCGCGGCTCCAGACCGGGAAGAGATTGGTCAGTCCGGTCGCATAAGCGATGTACGGATATCGATCGAACGCGATGTCGAGGCCGGCCTTGGCTGCTGTCTCAACGCGCGCAAAGACCGTGTCGAGTTTTGACCAATTGCGCGGGCCCTGAGTCTTCAGGTGGGAGATCTGCAGAGGGCATCCGGCACCGCGCGCCACGGCGATCGACTCGTCGATCGAGTCGAGCAGACGGTCGTCCTCGTTCCTCATGTGCGTCGCATACGGAAGCCGTCGTGAAGCCAGCGGCTTGCAGAGGGCGATGAGTTCCTCCGTCGATGCAAACGCACCGGGCGTGTACTCGAGTCCCGACGACGCGCCACAGGCGCCATCGGCCAGCGCTGCTTCGACCATCGCGGCCATCGTGCGTAGCTCGTCAGGCGTCGCCGGCCGATCATCGGCACCCACGACGCGACCGCGAACCGTGCCGAGTCCGATCATCGACGCGATATTCACCGAAGGTCGCAATGCATCAATGGAAGCGAACATCCCGGAGAATCCTGCAGAGTCTCCCGCTGCCCGCTGCCCGTTGCCCGCTGCCCTCGATGACCCGTCCTGTCCCACAACGATCGTTGTGATCCCCTGGCGCACGAGCGACTCCATGCGAGGGTCGTCGTCCATGGACCCGTCGCCATGGGAGTGGAGATCGACAAAGCCCGGCGATACTGCGAGTCCCCGGGCATCGACCTCCTCGGTGCCGCGTCCGGCGAGGCGCCGACCGACCTGCGCGATCTTTCCGCCGCTGATGGCGACGTCCGCTTCGACCCCCGCGGAACCCGTGCCATCGAAGACAGTGCCGCCCCGTATCACGAGGTCGTGGGCGCCCTGCTGCCTGACGAGTGATGGCACTCCGGCCAGCGCGAGGAGCGATCCCGCTCCCGCGACGATAACGTCTCGACGTGCCGGATTTATCCGTTCCGGGTTCATTTCTCTTTTCCCGTAGACAATCGGCTCATCAGGATCGCCGCTCGCTTTGCCTGGACGGCGAGCATGGTGAGGTCCGCAGTCTCATTCACCGTGTGGTCAGCCCTGCCCTTGAGTCCCAACCCGTCAAGCGCCGCTTCAACGCGTCCCGCGACGAACGAGATGTCGGCTGCGCCCGCGCGAGCAGGATCGACTGCCCCCACTGGCGGCAGGCCGGCATCCCGGCTTCCCTGATCGAGCAGGGCCAGCAGCCGCCGATTGCCGTCCGTAGGCGCGAACGGCGGATAGCCGTCGTCAATGGTGAGCGTGGCGTTCGTGCGCGGGTAGTGTCTCGCGGTGAGCCTCTGCATCGTGGCCTTGGCGCGCGCGAGCTGCTCAGGCGTGAGCGCGCGCAGGTCACCGGCGACGTAGGCGCTTTCCGCGACGACGTTCGTCTTGCCGAACGCCGTGCCGCGGTTCTGCACCGCGTCGAACGTCACCGTCGTGCCGCCGACAATCACGCCGGGATTGAACGTGAGCGGAGGGTCGGTCGAGAGTGAATCGTGGAACGCGGCCAGGATGCGCGCCATCTCGTAGATCGCGCCGCTCCCGACTTCGGGGCGAAAGACCTGCGAGGAGTGCGACGGCGTCCCGGATGTGCGCAGCCACCACGTCGTCGAGCCGCGACGCGCGATCACCGCGACGTGCGGTGCTTCCGGGCCATTCTCGAAGCCTAACGCGATATCGGCCCAATCCGCGGCTGCAGTGAGGTCAGCCCTCGCGTTCATGATTGGGCGGCCGCTGTCTTCCTCATCACCCGTGAACGCGGCGGTCACCTGCAGCTGATCGAGTACGCCGGCGTCCTTGAGCGCCTTCAGGGCGAGGAGCATGACGACATTGCCGCCCTTCATGTCGGCGATGCCTGGTCCACGCGCCGAGTCAGTCCCGACGCGCTCGAAGCGCTGGAACGGTGAGTCGCGCTCGAAAACCGTGTCGAGATGACCGATCAGCAGCAGCTTGCGGCCGGTGCCGTTGCCTTTCCACTCCGCGATCAGATGACCGGCGCGATTCCACGACGCCCCTTCCGACCAGCGCGTGGTAAAGCCCAGTCGCTGGAACTCCGGCGCCAACGCGTCCGCCACCGCCCGCACCCCTGCGAAGTTGTGCGTGCCGCTGTTGATATTGACCAGTCGCTCGAGCAGTGAGACCGCGGCGGCAGATCCCGCGTCAACGCTGGCCACCAGCCTGCGCTCGGCTGGTGAGAGCCCTTGCGCGCTCAGAAGGCTCGGCACGATGAACAGCAGCGCGATACACGCGCGGATGGACCTCATCATCAGCACACACTCCCAGGGTTACGGCAGGACACTACTGCTGAATCTACGGCCGTATGTCCTCGACGGCACGGCCCGTCCCACTGCTATTGCGCCCGGTCTGCCGCGGCGGCACCGTCCGTACGCAAACTCTGACTGATGCCGATCATGCAACGCCTTCTCGTTTTTTCCCTCGCGGTCTGCGTTCTTCCCCGCCAGGCCGCCGGTGCCCAGGTCCCCGGTCTCTCCGGGACGTTGATCGTCACCAACAAGTCTCCCTCGACAGCGACGATCATCGACGTGGCGACGGGTCAGGCGCTCGCGACACTGCCCACGGGCAACAACCCGCACGAAGTCGTTCTGTCCGCCGATGGACGCACGGCGGTCATCACCGACTATGGATCGGGTTCAGCGCCAACACTGACGGTGATCGATGTGCCCGCGAAGCGCGTCGTGCGCACAATCAGCCTCGGCCTTTACACCCGGCCCCACGGCATCGTCTATCTGCCTGGCGATTCGCTCGTCGCTGTCACATCGGAGTCGACTCAGAACGTCGTCATCGTCGCCGTTCCCAGCGGTGAGATCCGCAAGGCCATCCCAACGCACCATGCCGGTTCGCACATGGTCGGCGTGACCCGCGACGGTCGTCGTGCGTGGACCGGTGACATCGGCGGCAACAC
>DATCIJ010000057.1:0-3994 GCA_036507855.1 Gemmatimonadaceae bacterium
CGTAAACCGTTATCTCGTTGACTCCGTGCCGCCGCCTGGAGGAGACGTACCACCCCGGGGATCGAACCAGCGCCTCGAGCCTTCTGGCTGCGTCATTTGCGGGGCGCGCGATGACCACGACGTCAGTTTCCGAGAGATCCATCTGGCCGGTGAACCACTCCACCTTCTGCACGATGACGAATGCCGCGAATACCAGCAACGGCGCCGCGTAAGGCACCGCCTCCTTCATCTTCGATCGAACGCCTGAACGCCTTGAATAGCACGGCCGCGGCGAGGTGCAGACCGGGAGCATGGCCGAAAAACTGTGCGTCGGGCCGGAGTCCGGGCACCACCTTCAGCAAGCCGGCGTTGGCGAGCCAGCCAGCCTGGCCCAACCAGGCCATCTCACCCAGAACGCGGCCGTCCCCAGTGTCGGGATCTTGACCAGCAGCGCGAGGACCAGCAACAGCGCCAGCGGTCGCCGGTCGGTCCACGAGGTTACCTCGTCAGGCAGGCGAGGCACCTAGCGTCTCGATGCAGTACAGCAGGGCCCGCCCCTCGTGCGACGCGTCCTTCCACACGTCGCCCTTGCGGGTGATCCCCGCCGGCGCCAGGCGCGCCCCGAACTTCCGTTCCCAGACGCGCGCGTTGTCGAGTCCGTGCATGTACACGCCGCCGTACTTCGCGTCGAGGAAGTGCTTCCGGATGTACCGCCACTGCTCCTCGAACAAGCGAAGGTAAGGCCCAGGGTCGCTCGCCACTCTGCTGACGGCGAGGAGCCCCTTCAGCGCCTCCATCTGCACCCACCAGGTCTTCCGAGGGACACGTATCTCGTAATCGTGCAGCACCGTCGGAAAGGCGCCTGGGGCGGCATAGTAGTAGCCCTCGCCACTGTCGTAACGCGCGTACCGGATTGCGCTGTCCATGATCCGGACGGCCATTCGCCGGATGAGAGCGTCGTGCTCTGTAAGCCCGAGGGCCAGGAGCAGCCGGTAAGCGGAGTGCGACTGATACCCGACGCGGATGAGATGCGGCAGCGGCCGCCAGTCCGGTGTCACGAAGAAGTGCATCGACCCGGTCGTCGGGTTCACCATCCGGTCGCCGATGATCTCCACGGCCTCGGCAAGCCGTTCTCCGATTCCAGGCTCACGCCAAGTTCGATACATGATTGCGAAAGTCTCGAGCAAGTCGGAGTGCACGTTGAGATCCTTGAACCCGATCTCGGTCCCCACCGTGTCCATGTCCGTGCGGTACGGCGCCTTCGATGGTTCGTTGATGACAGTCCCGTCGCGCTGGAGAAACCCGAAGTACCCGCCGTAATCGCGGTCGCGGGCGTACTGGTCCATCCACTCGAATGCGGCTTTCGCGAGACGATGGGCTTCCTCGTCCCGGGTCAACTCGTAAACAGAAGCGCACGCCGACAGTGCGTACGCGAAGCCGTGCGTGTGCTTGGTGAGATGCTCCACTGGTTTCCCGGACCGATCGACGGAGTGGAACCAGCCACCGGATTCGGCGTCCCAGAGGACGTCGCGCAAAAAGCGGAAGCCATGCCACGCAGCCTCGCGGAGCCCGGCATCATCGGGGAAACGGCGGGCGGCGTCGGCGGCGAGAAGGGTGTGCCGGGCCTGGAACTCCAGCAGCTTCAGCTGTGGCCCGCAGGGCCTCCACCGGCGGTCGAAATCGCAAAAAAACCCGCCATCCTCCCGGTCCAGGGAGCGGGGGAACCACGGATCGATGACGTGACGCCTCAGAGCGTTCTTGAACTCCTCGACTGGTATCATTCAGGCAACGTGACGTAACTCCCGTCTGTGCGGAAGGTTGGCCAAATGTCAGGTGGTCGCTGACATCAACCTGCAGGCTTCGAGCCAGTCGATTGGAACCCGTTGCGACAGGCCGACTTCATGCTAGTATCGGCATGAAAGTTGCCCCTGCATCGTCCACCCGGAGTCGTCCCTCGCGCGCGATAAAATGGAGTCTACGTTGAAGGTGAATGCCCCGTCTGTAGTTGCCGAGGTAATTGACGGCGAAGCGGTAATAATGGACCTCGCCTCCGGGCACTATTTCAGCACCCAGCACGTCGGCTGTGACATCTGGCGGGGCATCGAACTGGGCGTGTCGCGTTCAGCGATAGTCCGGTCGTTGGCGTCGGTCTACGGCGTCGCGCCTGATGCCGCGTCCGAAGCGGTGGCGTTCTTTGTCGGCGAGCTGCTGAAGCACAACCTCGTGGTCGAGTCAAACGGGACGCTGTCCGGCGCTGAGGATCAGATGACCTGGCTGAGTGGCACCCGTCAGCCATTTTCCGCTCCGGTGCTCAACGCGTACACGGACATGGAGGAATTGCTGCTCCTCGATCCCATTCACGACGTGGACCAGGCAGGTTGGCCAATGCCCAAGGCGCCTGACGCTCCGGCATCGTGACTGACCACGCGTCGACTTGATCCGCGGGCTGACTGCGTGATGAACTCGATCGAACGAACACTTTCGCCGGAAAGTGACGGCGTGGGCGTGATCCTGATCGTTCGTAACGGCGAGCGCTTCATCACTGACGCCCTGGACAGCGTTCAGGCCCAGACACTTCGTCCAGCGGAGATTCTGGTGATCGACGGCCATTCTGACGATGGCACCGTCGCGATTGCGCGACGCTACCGGGGCGTAACGGTCATCACGCAATCAGGGATGGGGATTGCCAATGCCTATAACCAGGGCATCGCTCGGTCGCGGTGCGGCCTGCTGTCCTTCATCTCCCACGACGATCAATGGATGCCGGACAAGCTCGAACGGCAGGTAGCGGCGCTGGCCGCGCAGCCGGATGCGCTGCTGGCGTTTACCCACGTGCAGCACGTGCTTGCCGAAGGCGCCAGCCCGCCAGCGGGTTTTCGCACGACACTCCTCGAAGGCCCGGTTCCCGGCTTCATCATGGAAACGCTGGTCGCGCGGCGCGCGGCCTTCGACAACGTGGGACTCTTTGATCCGTCGTTCGCTGTGGGCGAAGACACTGACTGGTTCGCGCGGGCGCGAGATGCCAGCGTGCCCACCGTAGTGCTTCCGGAGACGCTGGTCGTCAAGCGTGTCCACGATTCGAATTCATCACTGAACCACGCGGGCACAAACGGCCTGCTGTTGAAGGCGCTTCGGCAATCGATTGCGCGCAAGCGGAACACTAGAGGTGCGACCTGATGTCCGCACTTCGTGTGAGCCTCCTCATCCCGTGTTACAACGGCGCGGCCTATCTCGCCGAGTCGCTCACCAGTGCCCTCGAGCAGGACCGCGTGCCCGACGAGGTGATCGTCATCGATGACGGATCGACGGACGACGGTGGGTCGATCGCGGCGGGGTTCGGGCCCCGCGTCCGCTGCGCGAGGCAGGATCACCTGGGCATCAGCGCGGCCAGGAACCATGGCATCGCCCTGTCGACCGGCGATGTCATTGCGTTTCTCGACGCCGATGACCTGTGGCCCGCCGGCAGCCTGTCAGTGCGCCTTTCGCTGCTTGAAGACCGCCCGGAGCTTGACTGTGCGTCGGGACTCATCAAGCAGTTCATGAGTCCCGAGCTGCCTGACGCGATCCGGCGAACCCTCGTCTGTCCCGAGGACGTGAGCCGCGCGCGTGCCGCCGGGGTGACGCTGGCGCGACGCCGGGTGTTTGATCGCATCGGGCGGTTTGACACGTCGTTCCGGATTGGCGAGACCCTCGACTGGATCGCCCGCGCCGATGCGGCGGGCGTGACGAACGAGGTCGCTGAGCAGGTGGTGTTGCTGCGTCGGGTTCACACGGCCAACACGACCTGGCGACTGAGGGATGAGAAGGCCGAGTATCTGCGGGTGCTGAAGGCATCCCTCGACCGGCGACGTGCGAAGGCGCCGGCCGATTCGCAGCCAGGGAAGGACTAGGCAGTGGCCACGGATCACGCTGGCCAGTACGTATGGCCGTCCAGCGAGCAGCAACTCCTGCTCGAGGCGGGTCTCCTCGACAAGCAACACGCCGTTGACGCTTTCCACACGTGGCGCAGTCGCGT
>DATCIJ010000058.1:0-54993 GCA_036507855.1 Gemmatimonadaceae bacterium
AGCGCCATCGGGATCGTCGCCAACACGAAGATGGCGGAGGTCGGGCTGGGCGGACACGAGGGGAAGGTGTGGGTGGCAAACTTCGTCGCGCACGTGCTGGTGACCGCAGGCGCCTACTTCTTGTTAGGCGGCTGGCGGCTCGCCGCTGCCACCTCGTCATCTGGCAACTCGGGAGTGGAACGATTCGAGCGCCGTCACTGGATCACGATGGCGGTGATCGGGTCGTGGATCGCCGGCGTGATCGGCCTGAAGCTCAGCGTCGGCCTCGCTGCGTTCCTGGCGGCGTCCGTTCTGGTGCTGATGGCGGTCGCCGACGAAGCGCCGGCCATGAAGCGGGTTCCGTGGGGCGTGATCGTGATGGTGTGCGGCGTCACCGTGCTGATCGCGGTGCTTGAGAAGACCGGCGGCATGGACCTGTTCACGTCCCTGTTGGCGCGCCTGGCCAGTCCGGTCACGGTCAACGGCGTGGTCGCGTTCGTCACCGGCCTGATCTCGAGCTGGAGCAGCACCGCCGGCGTGGTGCTCCCTTCCTTCCTGCCGACGGTGCCGGGACTGGTCGAGAAGGTCGGCGGCGGCGATCCGCTGGCGGTCGCGCTCAGCATCAACGTGGGATCGGCCATGGTCGACGTGTCGCCGCTGTCCACGTTAGGCGCGCTGTGCGTCGCGGCGGTGGCCGATCCCACGGACGCGCGGGTGCTTTTCCGCCAACTCCTCATATGGGGGCTTTCGATGAGCGTGGTGGGGGCCGTGCTGTGCCAACTCCTGGCGGGGGTGATGGCCCGATTCTGAACACCAGCTGAGTTGTCAGTGCTGGGTGCCGGAGCGATTTGCTGGAACGGGAGCTGGTGCTGGGTGGTGGGTGCTGGGTGCTGGGTGCTGGGTGCTGGGTGCTGGGTGCTGGCGGCTGGGGTCCGGCTTCCCCCGACGACAGTCCGAAATTCCCCGACTGAATCGACACGCAGATGGGCGAGTTTCGGACATCATGTCACCGCATCCTCCTCGCACGATGGGGCAGCAGGCCGGCCGGCGTTCCTGGGCCGAGCCGTGGAAGATCAAGATGGTCGAGCCCCTCAGCATGGTGTCGCGCCAGCAACGCGAGCGCGCCCTGGCCGAAGCCGGCTACAACACCTTCCTCCACCGCTCCGAGCACGTCTACATCGACCTGCTGACGGACAGCGGCACCAGCGCGATGAGCGATCGCCAGTGGGCGGGCATGATGCTCGGCGACGAGGCGTACGCGGGCAGCCGGAACTTCTACCACCTCGAGGAGGCCGTGCAGCGACGATACGGCTACCGCCACCTGGTCCCGACGCACCAGGGTCGCGGCGCTGAACACCTGCTCAGCAAGGTGGCGATACGGCCCGGGCAGGTCGTGCCGGGGAACATGTACTTCACGACGACGCGCGCCCACCAGGAACTGGCTGGCGGGAAGTTCGTCGACGTGGTCATTCCCGAGGCTCACGACCCCGCCAGCTTCCATCCGTTCAAGGGAAACGTGGACCTCGAGGCGCTCGACGCGCTGATCCGCCGCGTCGGGCCCGCGCAGGTCGCCTACATCAGCCTCGCCGCCACGGTGAACATGGCCGGCGGACAGCCGGTGAGCCTGGCCAACGCGCGGGCGCTGCGCTCGTTATGCAGCCACCACGGCATTCGCGTCTTCCTCGACGCCACGCGGCTGGTGGAGAACGCCTTCTTCATCCAGGAGCGCGAAGCGGGCCAGTCGGCCCGGTCCATCGCCGAGATCATGCTCGACTTCTGCGGCTGCACCGACGGCGCCTGGATGAGCGCCAAGAAGGACAGTCTGGTGAACATCGGCGGCTGGGTCGCGGTCAACGACACCACGATCTTCGAGGAACTGCGCAACCTGGTGGTCCTCTACGAGGGCCTGCACACCTACGGCGGCCTGGCGGGACGCGATCTCGAAGCGATGGCCATCGGCATCGAGGAGTCGATCAAGGACGACCACGTGCGGGCGCGCATCGGCCAGGTGCGATACCTGGGCAGCCTCCTCACCGAATGGGACATCCCGATCGTGCACCCGGTGGGCGGCCACGCGATCTTCCTCGACGCGAAGGCCTTCTACGCACACCTGCCCCAGGACGCGTTTCCGGCGCAGACGCTCGCCGCCGAACTGTACCTGGACTCGGGGATCCGAGCGATGGAGCGCGGCATCGTGAGCGCGGGACGCGACCCGGTCACGGGGGATCACCATCGTCCCGCGCTCGAGCTCACGCGCCTGACGATTCCGCGCCGTGTTTACACGCAGGCGCACATGGACGTGGTGGCTGAGTCGGTGAAGAGCGTCCACGACGCTCGCACGTCGGCGCGCGGCCTGCGAATGGTCCACGAGCCGAAGTACCTCCGGTTCTTCCAGGCGAGATTCGAACCGCTTTGCGCGTAGGAGGCTGACCTCTCCAGCGACGTGCCCCGGCTGGCGCCGCCGGAGAAATCCCCTACGCCGCGTCAGGGATCCTCTCTTGAAGCTGTCCTCCGAATTCCCGATGGTACAATGGTCGTCCCGGCATCGCGCGCTTTCCCTTGTGCGCGTCGGCCAGAGTTCGATTGTCCGATCCCTTCCGTCCGTCCGGGGGGAGGTGGTTGCCATGGAGATATTGCTGCGCGAGCACGGCCGCTTCACTGTCGTGTCCCCACGGATGCGACTCGACACGGGCACCGCGCCCGATGCTCAGCAGCAGCTTTCTGCCCTCCTCGACCGCGGTGTGCGCCAGATCGTCGTGGACTTCAGTGAAGTCGCTTACGTGGCGAGCGCGGGGCTCCGGGTCCTGCTCTCCACGGCAAAGCGGATTCGGGCGTCGGGTGGGGAACTCCGGGTCTGCTGCCTGAACGAGACGGTGCGGGAAGTGTTCGACATCTCCGGATTCAGCGAACTGCTACCCGTCTTCGCCTCGACAGGAGACGCTGTCCGCGAGGCTTGACGCGGCCGGACCTGCTGGCATGAACGCCTAACGATGACTTTCACGGTCGCCATCGGCACCGACCTTTCCGACAGCGTGCTCGGCACGGAGCTGAAGTATCTGGGCGGCCCGTCGCACGTCGGCCGCGCGGAGTCCGAGCGTCTCATGGGTGCCGGTCGCGACTACGGCCGGGGGCCGCTTCCGACGTTTCTGGCGGCATTCGATCAGGCACGGCGCGCCGGCGCACCGGCGGGGTTGCTCCTGCTCAGCGACACCGGCACCATCCCCGTCGCAGCGGCGCTCGCGCCGTTGGTTTGTGGCGCGGAGCACGTTGTGGCCGCGCCAGGAGCGGTGCCGTGGGAACCCATGATCGAGGCGATTCACCGCCTGACGGGGACCGATCCCCTCGCCACGGACGGCCGCGACGAGGTGCAGTTCCTCCTGTTCGGCTGCCAGACCGAGGAGCGGGTCCTGGCCGCCTCACTCTTCCTGCGGAGCATCCTCGGTTATACGCGAGTGGCGACGTCACCGCACCTGGTGGGGAGCGCTACCACGGAGGCGCACCTGGCAATGCTGCGGCGCCATCTGCCACGCGCCGGCGTTCATGTGCTCCTTCGTCTCGAAGATGCCGCGCGCTGGGCCGGCGTCGATGAAACGGTCATGCAGTCCCTCCGCTGCACGGCCTGCGAGATCGAGCCCGCGGACTTCCGCGAAGGGCTCGGCGAGACGGCCAGGCACATCGTCGAGTTGCTCTGCCTCCATTGGACCAGGGCGCAGCTGCACCCGCTGGCGGGCGGGTTCAGCGGAAGCCTGCTGCTGCTGGCGTCGGGATGGAAGGGACACGCCCGCACCGAGCCGATGGTGCTGAAGGTCGACACCTGCCAGCAGATGCGCCGCGAGATCGATGGTTATCACATGGTGAAGGACCTCCTCGGCAAGCACGTGCCCACCTTCGACCTGCCCGTCACGATGAACGGCTCACTGGGCGTCGGCATGGAGCTGGCCGCGATGGAAGGCGCGCCCGCGTCTCTGCAGGATGCGTTCGAGGAAGCCGAATCCGATGAACAGGCAGAGCGTTTCCTGCGACGTCTCGACAAGACGCTGGAGCTTCTGTCGTCACGCCTCTACCGCAACACACGGCGCATCGACTGGGTCAGTCCCTATCGCGCCTTCCACCTGCATATCGACCTGCAGTTGCAGTGGCTCGACGAAAACCTCGACGCGATCGCGCGCCATTGGAAGGCGGACACCGGCGGCGAGCTGCCCCTGGATCGCGCCATGCTCGCGACGCTGCTGCGGACGATAAACCGCAACGAGGACGGCGTCGAAACCGAAGTCTGTCTCGTTCACGGCGACCTGAACCTCAAGAACGTCATCTGCGATCATGGCGAAAACGTCTGGCTGATCGACTGGACGCACTGCGGGCGCATGCCGGTTGAACTCGACTTCGCGAAGATGGAGAACGACGTCAAGTTCGTCATGAGCAAGGAGTTCGGCCTGGAAGATCTGCCGCGCCTTCGACAAGTGGAAGAGTACCTCGTCAGGCAACGGATCCCGTCGACGGTGGATAGCCTTCCCGACGATCTTCGCTTCGCGAAGTGGGACCTGCGTTTCAGGAAGATGCTGCTCGTCGTCCGCAGGATCCGTCAGGTCTGCTTCGATCTGAAGGAGGGCGAGCAGTGGCTCGTGTATCGCGCCGCGTTGCTCAAGTACGCGCTGCACAGCCTGTCGTTCGACAGACGCCGGGGTCGAGGCGAGTGCGACCTGCCGCAGTTGATGCACGCACTGTACTCCGTCGAGTCGCTTCTGAATGACCTGATGGTCGACGACTTCCAGCTCCGCATCCGCGGAGAACGACCCTCGTGCTATCCACCGCGGCAGCGCGTGTCGATCGACTCGGCACCATGGGCAGTGGAGTGCCCGGAATACCACCCGCCGTATTACGTCGCGCCCGAGGTGCTGGCGAATGACTGCACGTGCGTCGCCGGCGGGTGGGCGGATCCCGAGGATATAACGCTCGTCTCGGAGGACCTGGCCACGCTCGGCGTGAAGCGCGACGCCGCCGGTCGCCCGCTGCACCCGCACGGTCGGACCGGTTTGTCCGGGCGTGGCTCGCTGGGACGCTGGGGCCCGAACGTCGTGGTCGTCGCCGTCATCACGCGCGCCGTGTCCGGCGCGAGCGGTCTCGAAATCCTTCTTGGTACTCCCGAGGCCTCGGAAGCGCTGGTCCTGCCTCGCGATTTCGTGCGCTCGCGCGAAGCCGCCGAAGCGGCATTGGCTCGCGTGATAGAGGCCACGGCCGGTTGGCGCATGAACCTGCCCTCGGAGGTGCTGTCGGAAGGATACGAGTACGATCTGCGCCGGACGGATCACGCCTGGGTGGTGACCAGCGTTCGACACGTGCACGTCACGGACGGAGGTGTCGAGGATTTCTTCCGCGCCGGCGCGGGGTTCGAGTCCATCTCGTGGCATCCCCTGGATGCGGCCACCATCAACCGTGTACCGGCCCCCTCAGCCCGTCACGCACGCGCCGCCGTTCGCGCACTCGGAGCCGCAGGACAGTTGACAGGGGCCACCGTCTCCGCAGTGCTGGCCGCCACCGGTTAACCGTCACATGCGACTCAATGACCTGGAACTCGCGGCGCTCACCGCCTGGCGGCACGACGTGAACGGTGATGGAACGCGGGCAGCGCCGGACAATCTGGATAGCTGGATTGGACTGGCGCTGCGACTTGCCCTGCTCGCGTCTCGCCACGTGCGGTCCAGACGTCTTGGCGACCTAGATGGGCCGGTGGATTTCAAGCCCGACCGCTCGCCGCTCACCGCGGTCGAGCTCCACGTCGAGCAGATCATCATGCGGGAACTCGCGCGAGCGCCCGCGCCGGTCACGTTCATCGGCGAGGAAACATCCGACGCAGACTGCGCGAACCGCGTCACACTCGCCGTGGACCCCATCGACGGCACCTGGTCGCTCCTGAACCGCACCGAAACCGCCGCCACGAGTCTCGCGTTAGCACGCGATGGACAAACGTTCCTGGGCGTCGTCGCCAATCCGGCAACAGGTGAAATCGCATACGCCGCCGAGGGGCGCGTTCCGCGGCTGCTGCAGCTCAGCACCTTCGGAGAAGCCGATCGCGCCGTCGACCTGCCCATCCCCCCGGCGGGTCCGGAGGGGCTGCTCGTGAGCCTCCATCCGCAGCGTGCCGCCGGACCAGTCGCGAAGGCACTGGCTCGTGCCTGGCAGGAAGGTGAACTCGACATGGTACGCTCGGCCGGCGGCGCGCCTTCGCTCGGGCTGCTCGAGGTGGCGAAGGGAAACTTCGTGTACGTGAACCTGTGGGATCGCCGCGAGTCGGCGGCATGGGACCTGGCGGCAGGACTCATGCTCGTGCGCACGGCCGGGGGCGAGGCAGTGGATCTCGACGGCCAGCCCGTGTGCCACATCGGTCATCGCGGGCCGTTCATCGCCGCGCTTGATGCCACCGACCGGGCGCGCGTGGTGGAACTTACGCGGAACGCGCTCGCCGCGCCCGGGAAGTGAGAATGTCCGCAGCGATGGTGACCCTCTCGCTCGCTTTCACCGGAGCCGCGTTAGGCGTCCTCTCGTGGTCGGTGGTCCGCTCACGCCGGAAGCCCGCGAACGCGGGGACCGGCGGCGACCCGACGCAGGACGGGTCCGCCGTGGACGACCGGGGTTCCGCGGAAGCCACCGGCGCGAAGCAGCTCGGAACGCTCTATCGCAGCGTCTTCCAGAGCCTGGCCGATGCCCTGGTCGTGATTGACGACCATGGGATCATCCGCTCGTTCAGCCCGTCGGCGGAGCGAACCTTCGGATACAGGATGTCGGAGGTCGTCGGGCAAAACGTGTCGATCCTCATGCCCCCGCCCGATCGCGACCAGCACGAGGAGTACCTGCGAGAGTACGTGGAGTCCGGGTGGGCGAGCGGTCGCAAGGAGACGCTCCTGCTGACGGGAGACGCCCATATTATCCGGCCCGAACGTGAAACGGTGGCCGTGCGCAGGGACGGGACGCTCTTCCCAGCGCGCCTGATCGTCAGTGAAGTGGAATCCGACGGGAAACGTCTCTTCGTCGGCCTCATCAGCGACGTCAGCGAGCGGAAGCGACTGGAAAGCGAACTCGAAGCACAGGTGAAATCGCAGGCGGTGCTGCTGGAGCAGCTGCGACAGGCGTACGCAGTGATCGAAGGACAAAGGCAGCGAATGCAGTACGAGCTGGATGTCGGGCGCGAGATCCAGTTGAGCATGGTGCCACACCGGTTTCCGCGGATGGATCGCGCCGACTTGTGGGCGGCGCTGCGTCCTGCGCGCGAAGTCGGCGGCGATTTCTACGATTTCTTCACCACGCAGACCGGGTTGCTGTGGATGTGCGTCGGCGACGTTTCAGGGAAGGGCGTGCCGGCGGCGCTGCTGATGGCGGTCACGAAGACGCTGGTCAATTCCTCGGCGGCGAGGGGCAGTACTCCCGGTGTGGTGCTGACACAGGTGAACGCGGAGCTGAGTCGGGACAACGAAAGTTCAATGTTCGTCACCGCTTTCGTCGCCTCCCTCGACCCGCAGTCGGGTACGATCCGATACGCCAACGCGGGGCACAATCCACCGCTGGTACGCCGGGCATCGTCGCGGACTGAGCGGCTCGATGGCCGTCATGGCCCTGTACTCGGGGCCCTCGATGGTGCCAGCTATGCCGAGTCAATCGCGCAACTTGACCCGGGCGATGTGCTTCTGCTGTTCACCGATGGTGTGACCGAGGCGCTCGACCCGGAGGGGCAGCTGTTCACCGAGGCCCGGCTGCGCGACACCCTGTCGAATGACGGCGTCGCATCGGCGGAAGAGGCGGCCCGCGCCGTGGTCGCGGCCGTTGATTCGTTCGCAGGTGGAGCGGAGCAGGCCGACGACATCACCGTGCTGGCCCTGCGCTTCATTGGTGACGGTCCGTCCACGCCAGAGACGGGCTTCCGCCTGCGCGTACTCAGTCGTTTTGAGTCGCTCGCGCCAGTAGCGGCCGATGTGGAAGGATTGGTGGGACGATGCGGGGGAAGCGTTGTGACACAGCAGCGGTTTGCGCTGGCCTTCGACGAACTGCTGAGCAACATCATCAAGTACGCCTATTCAGGTGAGGACGGGCGGGTCATCGAGTGCGAGGTGGCGCGACGGGACGGTGCCATTGAGGCGGTCATAGCGGACGACGGTGTGCCGTTCAATCCGTTGGAGCTATCCGAGCCGGACACGACGCTGTCGCTCGAAGTCCGCGAGACCGGCGGCCTCGGCGTACTCCTCGTGCGACGGATGTTCGACGACGTGCGCTACGAGCGTCGCGAATCCCGGAACATCACAACGATCGTCCACCGCTTCTCCGACGCGTGACCCGGCGCTGGACACCGTGGGTCACGTCGCGACCGGCAGCGGGCTGCCGCGACGGCGAATCAGGTCTCGGCTCCGCAGATGACGGTGTGGTGAGTAACTTGGCGCCATGTCCCAGGTGATCCGCGCCGGCATCCTCCTCGCTATTCCCGCGATCCTGGCGGTCACTCGTCAGGCTCAGGGACCCGGTCCGGCGATGACGAGGAACGCAACCGTGGACTCGGCGGCGGTGGCGCGGGGCGCGTATGCCCGGGCCGGCGCGGCCCTCCGCGCCACTGACTACCGCAGGGCTCGAGCCGAGGCGGCGCGCGCGGCCAGCGCGTGGCCGACCCAGGCCGCGTATCACTGGGCTCGGGTCGTCATCGGCCTGCGCATGGGCGACACGGCGGTGGTGCTCGACGCATTGACCCGGTACGCCAACCTCGGACTGGGGCGCGACCTCACTGCTGACACCGCACTGGCGCGATTGTCCGCCCTTCCGGCGTTTCAGATGGTAGCCGCGCGCCACGCCGCGCAGTACGCGCCGATCACGCGCGGACGAGCCATCGCGGTGCTCCCCGACTCGACGTTTTTTCCCGAAGGCGTCGATGTCGACCCGCGCACGGGCTTCACCTATGTCGCCAGCATCCGACACCGCACGATCGCCGAGTTGACACCGCGCGGCGATTACGTGCGCGAGCTGCTGCCACGAAGTGGCATCGGGCTCGGCGCGATCCTCGCTGTGCGCGTCGACCCGCAACGTGGCGCGCTCTGGGCGACCATGTCGGGGATCCCGCAGTCGGAAGGGTTCGCGCCGGCGGACTCGACGATCCACGCTCTGTTGCGAATCAGACTGCCGGAAGGCGAGATCGACGGACGCTGGGAACTGCCGTCAGTCGCCGGTGGCCACACGTTGGGCGACGTCGCCATCGGGCCGCTGGGTGATGTCTTCATGAGCGACTCCAGGGACCCGGTACTGTACCGCCTTCCGGCGGACGGCGGCGAACTGCAGCCGATCCGGCATCCGCTCTTCCGGTCGCTGCAGGGCATCGCGCCCGCACCAGGCGCCCGCGCGGTGTTCGTCGCGGATTATTCGCACGGCCTGCTCAAGGTGGACGTGATCTCGGGCGAAGTGATCCGGTTGGGCGACGTACCCGGTTCGACGTCGCTGGGTTGTGACGGCATCGCCTGGCACGACGGCGCGATCATCGCCGTGCAGAACGGCGTAACGCCGCCGCGCGTCATGCGATTCGAACTGGACAGCGCGTGGACGCGCATCGTGCGTGCCGAGGTACTCGATCGGAATCTCCCGATTGCCGACGAGCCGACGATCGGCACGATCGTTGGCGACGATTTCATCTATGTCGCCAACAGTCAGTGGGAGAAATACGACGACTCGGGCACGCTGCTGCCGCGAGCGGTGCTCAGGCGGCCGGTGCTGATTTCGGTGCGAGCGAGGACGCGCTGAGTTGTTATCACTGGGTGCTCGAACTGGGTGCACGTTGCGGGAGCTGGCGCTGGGACCCTCGTTCAGCTCCAGCTCCAGCTCCAGCTCCCGTCCCAGCAAATCGTTCGAGCACCCAGTACTGACAACTCAGTTGGCTTTAGCTGGCTGGTGTCGCTGCCGGTTTGAGGTACTTTGCGTACCAATCCAGGTACCGCTGGTACCGGTCCTTCTGGTACGACGGCAGCACGATGCCGTGATTCTGGTTCGGGTAGACGATCAGTTGCGTATCGATCCCCTGGCTCTTGAGCGCCATGTACATCTGCTCGCTGCCGGTGATCGGCACGTTCATGTCCCGTTCGCCACCCAGGAAGAGCGTGGGCGTCTTGATCTTGTTCGCCTGCCAGAACGGATACGAGAGCTTGTCCCACAGCTCCTTGTTCTCCCACGGCTGGCCGACCTCCGTGTCGTACTGAAAGATGTACTGGTCAGTCCCGTACATTGACGTCTGGAGCGCGCTGCCGGCTCCGCTGGTGGCGGCCTTGAATCGCGTGGTGGTGGCGATCGTGTAGTCCGTCAGAATTCCGCCATAGCTCCATCCGCCAATGCCGAGTCGTGTGGAATCGGCGATACCCGTCGCGATGGCGTGATCGACGGCCGCCAACAGATCCTGGACCTCCTTGTTCCCCCAGTCGGCGTAGATCGCCTTCTGGTACTCGGCGCCGCGGCCCGCGCTTCCCCGGTAGTTGACGGCCAGCACCACATAGCCGTTCGCGGCAAAGAGTTCGCGCTCGAAGCTGAAAGAGTGCTGATCCTGCCCGTTAGGCCCGCCGTGGATGCGCAGCAGCGTCGGGTACCGGGTGTCCGCCTTGAACGACGCCGGCTTCACCATCAGGCCGTTGACGACCGTCCCGTCCTTGCCGCGGGCCGAAAAGTCCTCGGTCGTCCCCAGCTGCACCGTTTCCAGCCAGGCCGCGTTTTCCTTCGTCAGGGCGCGCAGCGCGCCGTTGTCGAACGCGAAGACCTCGTTCGGCTGCGTGGCGGTGCCCGTCAGCACGGCGACTCGACCATTCCCGGCTACGGCGAACGAGGACACCGTCCGCCGGCCTTCGATCACCCGCGTCACCGCGCCGTCGGACAGGCGCACGCGGACCAGGTGCGTGGCGCGATCGTCCTGGACCTGCACCATGAGCTCCGTGCCATCCCGAAGCCAGACCGGGGCGTTCACCGCGCGATCGAGCGCCGACGTCACCACCCGCGCGTCGCCGCCATCCACCGGCACCACCGCGAGCTTGTCCAGATCATACGCGTAAAGCTTCGGCTCGCTGCCCTGCTGATACGCGATCGTCTTGCCGTCAGCGCTCCAGACCGGCCTTCCACCGTCAGGTCCTTCGAACTTCGTCAACTGGCGAGGCTGCGCAGTCACCCGCGCCTCGACCACGAAGATGTTCGAGTCGTTCTTCCGGTCAGGATCCGCACCGCGCTCGGAGACGAAGGCGATCCACTGCCCATCTGGCGACCAGGACGGATTCGACTCCGTGAACTTGCCCGTGGTCAGCTGGTCGATCTTCTTCGACTCGACGTCGAACAGGTACAGGTGCCTGCGACGGTTCCCCAGGTAACCCTCGCCGTCCTCCTTGAAGTGATACCGATCCACCACAATCGGGCTGGCAGGGCGGGGGCGCGTCGTGTCGGCTGCGGGCGGCCGCTCGGCATCGGGATCGGGATCCTGCACGGAAAGAACCAGACGCTTCGCGTCCGGCGACCACTCGTAGCCGCTCACGCCTCCCTTGACGTCAGTGAGCTTCTGTGCCTCACCGCCGCTGCGATCGAGAAGCCAGACCTGTGCGCCGCGGCCTGACGGAAGCCCTCGTGACGACGTGTAGGAGATGTACTTGCCGTCGGGACTGAACCTCGGCGAACCCTCGGACTCTGGCGAATAGGTGAGCCGCAACGTGCGGCTGCCGTCCCATCGCGTGATGTACAGGTCCGATTCGTTTCGATCGCGCACCGAATCCAGTTGCGAGACCGTGTAGATAACCCATTCGCCGTCCGGCGCGATCTGCAGATTGCCGACCGTGCGAACGCGATACATGTCCGACACGGTCAGCGCGCGGCGGCCGCCTTCGGTAGCGGCCGGAGGAGCCGCCCCACCACGCCCGCCTCGACCCCCGCCCCGTCCCTGCGCCAGCAAGTCGCACGGAGTGATCAGGTTGGCAGAGAATGCGACAACGATGGCAGCGACTTGAATGCGCATGGCGGCTGAAGGCTGGAGGTTCCCGCAATTTGCGGGAGACATCGGGTCGCGGGTAGCGGGTGGCGGGCTTGTGACGCACGGCGCCGATCGCTCCCACCCGCAACCCGCTACCCGTCACACGGCGCGTTCAGCGCCGGGCTTCCCGTTCTCGACCACGAACGTCGCCGCTGTCTCGACCGGCGCGCCCGGACGCGTCACATACGGCACCATCCGGTAGTCGCTCGTCCACCGATCGGCGGTCAACTCGCAACGCACGTACCCTCGTCGAGCGTTGTGGTACTTCATGTTCGGCACCGTGGTCTCGTAGTCCCGCAACTGCCCCCACCGGTCGAATCCGTCGCGTCCCGATGTAATGGACGTGCCGATGAACTCGGTCGCGATGGTTGGCGAGGCGGGTTGCAATGCATCTCGCGTGACATCCATGACGAACGACGCGTGGATGTCACCGGTGAGCACGACGAGGTTCTTCTGCTGCCGTTCGGCCATCCACGCCAGCAGCCGATCGCGGGCCGCCGGGTATCCACTCCACGGATCCATCGCGTGGAAGGTCGGCTGGGCGGGGTTGGGAACGCGGCTGAACGCGACCTGCTGGGCCAGAATATTCCAGCGTGACTGCGACTGCTCGACGCCTCGCGTCAGC
Source organism: Gemmatimonadaceae bacterium (assembly GCA_036507855.1). Taxonomy (GTDB): domain Bacteria; phylum Gemmatimonadota; class Gemmatimonadetes; order Gemmatimonadales; family Gemmatimonadaceae; genus JABWBJ01. The sequence continues at coordinate 12,618 of DATCIJ010000058.1, forward strand.
CAACGTTCCTGCGTGTCGCCGAGCACGACGCGCGCGGTGTCGCTCCATTCGGTACAGGCCGGCTTGATTCCATCGCCGCAGGACTGGTCACTCCGATACTGGCGCGTGTCGAGCACGTGGAACCGCGCCAGACGGCCCACGCTGAGCGTGCGGAACAGCAGCATGTCCGGGCCTTTCGGAATCGAGGCTTTACGCAACGGCTGGTGCTCATAGTACGCCTGGTACGCCGCCGCCCGCCTGAGGAGAAACGCATCGCGAGCCATGCCGTCCGACCCGAACTCGCTGGCGTAGTTGTTGTCCACTTCGTGGTCGTCCCACGTCACGACCCACGGAAAGGCCGCATGCGCGGCCTGCAGCGCCGGGTCGGTCTTGTACAGCGCATAACGATTCCGGTACTGCTCCAGCGTGGTTGGTTCCCAGGCCTGGTGGGGCCGAACCGGTGCCGGCGTCGCCGCGGGATTGTTCGCTCCCTCATAGATATAGTCGCCCAGGAAGGCGACAAGCTCGACGTCTTCGCGGACAAGGTGCTCGTGGGCCGTGTAGCGCCCGTTTTCGTAATGCTGGCACGAAGCGAAGGCGAACCTGTACCGGTCGGGCATCGCGTCCGTGGCCGGCGCGGTTCGCGTGCGTCCAACCTGACTCGACTCGCCACCCACGTCGAAGCGGTACCAGTACCACGCCGACGGCCGCAGTCCGTCAACTTCCGCGTGGATCGCATGGCCGAGGTCGGGCCGGGCCACCGTCGTGCCACGTTTCACGACGGAGCGCATTGCCTCGTCGCTCGCGACTTCCCAGCGGACGGTGACCGCCTCTGGAGTCATCCCGCCGCCGTTCAGCGGATCTGGCGCCAGTCGCGACCAGAGCACGACTCCATCGGGTCCGGGATCGCCTGAGGCAATGCCAAGCGAGAACGGGTTGGCAGCGAAGCGGGGCCGCACCAGGATCGGCAAGCGCGGAATGCCGGCGAGCGCGAGGCCGAACGCGGAGAGTTGCGCGATGAAGTCGCGACGGGAACCGGACATCGTGATTGGTGACTCGTGACTCGGCACCTCGCTGCCGAGGCTCCGAAACTATGCCGTGGGCGCGTTGTGCGCGAATGTTACGCGAAAGCCCTCGGTCACAGTTGCGACTCAGGAATCACGCGCGCCGAGTCACGATCAAACGCCCTGGGAGACGCAATTCCGGCCCGCTTCTTTCGATCGGTACAGGGCGCGGTCCGCGCAGTCGACCAGCTCCTCACCGTTGGTGATCTCCTCGCCCATGCTCGCGACCCCGACACTGGCCGTGATCTGGCGGTCCTCCCACGTCGACGCCTCGATGGCGCGGCGGAGCTGCTCCGCCACGACCAGAGATCCGGACCGACCCGTGTTGGGCAGGATGATGGCGAATTCCTCTCCGCCGTACCGCGCGGCAAAGTCCGACGCACGCAGCGACCGTAGCAGGAGCCGGCCAACAGCGCGCAGTACCTCGTCGCCCTTGGGATGACCGAAGGTGTCGTTGTACTCCTTGAAGTGGTCGATGTCGAGCAGCACCAGCGAGACGTCGCCCCCATGCCGGCGCCAGCGCCGCGTCTCATCCTCCATGCGTTCCTCGAACGCACGCCGATTCCGCAGTTGGGTCAGGCCGTCCACTGTGGCCAGCTCCGAAAGCTTGCTGTTCACATCCTGCAGCATGTCCTGCTGCTGCCGAAGCTTGCGCTGCGTATCCTCGAGCCGGCGCTCGTTCTGCTTGCTGTCCGTGATGTCGCGCGACGAAACCTGCAACTGCACGACTTCTCCGCTCTCGTCCACTACCGCGCGCCACATCATCTCGAGCCAGAGGTGGCGCCCTGTCTTGTGCAGCATGCGAACCTGGATCGAAGCCACGGGTTCCCCGCGCAGCAGTCGATTGAAGTGCCGCCGCAGTCGGTCGAGATCCTCGGGATGCACGGTCGCGAACGGCGCCATGCGCGGCATTTCCTCGGGCAGAAAGCCGAGCACTCGTTCGCAGGAAGGGCTGATGTAAACGAGACGACCGTCCGGCGAGTACAGGCTCACCACGTCACTGCCGTTCTCCGCGATGAGGCGAAACCGGACTTCGCTCTCCCGCAGCGCGCGCTCGGTCCGCAGTCGCTCGAGATGGCTTTCATGAAGTTTCGTGGCGATCCACGCCACGATGGCGACAAACACCAGGATGGTCGCCAGCACGAACAGCGTGTCCGCCAGGTCAGGATCGATCAGGCTGGCGCGTCGCCCGAAGATCAGGAGCCAACCAAGCACCGCGGGGACGAGAAAACCAGCGGGAAGCAGCGTTCGCGCCAGCGAACCTCCCGGACCCTCGCTGAGCACAATCGCAATCAGTCCATCGCTGCTCGAAAGCGTCATGACGCCGATCCCCAGCGCGGCAAAACCGACCGCGGTTGGCAACGCCATTCGATTGAACGCCCCAACGGACTCGAACCACCCGCTCTGGTACGCGTGGGCAATGAGCGCGGCCTGCGCGCTGAACAACACGACCACGGAGATGATCTGCGCCAGGGCACTGGCGAATCGGGACCTGCGCATCTGCAGGAGCAGCGCGCCGCCCAGCAGCACGAGATTGAGGGCGGCGTTGAGCGACATCCGGTTGTCGCGTCCGTCCGCTGTCTGCGACATGGTATTGCCGAAGATCAGTTGGTCGGCGCCAGGAACGTCGCCGGTCGACATCCCGAACAATCGCGCAGCGCCCACGACGATCACGAGAATCGCCAACGCGCTGGCAATCTCGCGACCGCGGCGAAGCTCGTCGTGCGCGAGGAGCCACATCGATGAACCCAGTGCGATGAAGCAGGCCGCGGTCATGGGGTTCACGGCGGCATTATCTGCCGGGCCGAGCGCTCGAAGTTCCGGAACGCCAACAAGCCAGCCGACCAGCGACAGTCCTCCGATCACGATCGCGAACGTGATCGCAACGCGCGCGATGATGCCGGGGTTCGACCACCAGGCAACAATTGGCGCATCCGCAACGGTCGTTTGCGGATAAGTGCCGGTCGGTGTGGGCGTTAACTCTGGCATCGTTAATGCCAAGACGGGCCCAAACCCGGAGGAGTCACCGACCCGAACATCTGCTAATGGTCTCCCTCCCTGCCGGCTCCGTCACGCTCCGGACGTTTTTCGTTCGCGGAGCTACCAGCGAGGTCCCTTCGCGAGCAGACCCTCCATATCCTCGATGTTGCACGGCCTCGAGAAGATGAACCCCTGGGCCAGGTCGCAGCCTATCCCGCGCAGCAGCTCCAGCTGGCGGAGGTTCGTGACGCCCTCGGCGACCACCTCGAGACCGATCGCGTGGGCCAGCGAGACGATCGCCTTCACCACGTACAGGGGCCGCTCTTCCTGATCGATGGAACTGATGAACGCGCGATCGACTTTGACGGCATCGAGCGGCAGACGGTGCAGGTAGCTCAGCGCCGAGTAGCCGGTCCCGAAGTCGTCGAGATGGATTCCAACGCCAAGCGCGCGAAGCTGCTGGACCGTCTCGATCGCCGGGTGCTTCTGGCCAATGATCGCGCTCTCGGTGATCTCGAGGCGCAGCGCTTTCGGAGGGAGTCCCGTCTCGTCGAGTATCGACGCGACGGTCCTCACCAGGTCGGGCTGCGCGAATTCACGCACCGACAGGTTGACCGAGATGGCGAAGTGCTGTCCGTCGGCTGCGGATGATTGCCAGGCGTATGCCTGACGACAGGCCTCGCGCAGCACCCATCGGCCCAGCGGCACGACCAGACCGGTATCCTCGGCGACCGGCACGAACGTCGCCGGGGAAACGATCCCCCGCTCGAAATGGCGCCAGCGAATCAGTGCTTCGGCCCCGATGATCCGTCCCTCGGCCAACGAGATGATCGGCTGATAGTGGAGGAAGAACTCCTCGCGCTCGAAGGCGTGCCGCAGGTCCGTCTCGATCTGGAGTCGGGTGAGCGCCTCGGCGTGCATCGCGCGGTCGAACATCTCATAGCGCCCGCGCCCGCTGTTCTTCGCCCGGTACATCGCTATGTCGGCGCTACGCAGAACGTACTCGGGTAGTTCGCTGGCCCCGGTGCTCAGGGCAACGCCAATGCTGGCGGAAGTCGCGTGCTCGTAGCCGCCAACGCGGACCGGAGCATGAAGCGCCTCCTGTACGCGCTCGGCCACCATGGCTGCGTCACGGACGTCGATGATACGCTCGAGCAGGATGGCAAACTCATCGCCACCCAGCCGGGCGACGATGTCGCCGCCGCGCACACAACCTTCCAGCCGCCGGGCAATCGACACCAGCATCTCGTCACCGACATGATGCCCCATCGAGTCATTGACGACCTTGAAGCCGTCCACGTCGAGAAAGAGTACCGCGAAGAGGCCATCATGCCCGCGTCTCGCACGGTGCGTGGCATCTGCCAGTCGCCTCATGAACAGCGCGCGGTTGGGCAGCCCGGTCAGCGGATCGTGGACCGATTCGTGGCGCAGCCGCTGCTCGCGGATTTCGCGATCGGAAAGGAGTTTCCTGAGCTGCATCTCCGTGCCCGCCATGGTGCCGAAGTCGGCGAGTATCGCGACCTCCTCGGCAGTCCATTCCCGCGGCACCTCGTCGAGCATGCAGAGCATCCCGCCCACACTGCCGTCGGCTCGAAGGAACGTCGCTGAGGCGACGCTGACGATGCTCAGCTCGGCCGCCGCGGTTCTCAGGACGGGATCCCCTTCCAGCGCACTGAGGTCGTTCAACGACAGGACCCCGCCGTTGTCGAGAGTGCGTTTCATGAGCCCCGACCGGATCAGCGCGCCCGCATCGTGCTTGAACCAGTCGCGCCACATTTCGCCGGCGCTGAAACTCCGGCGGTCATCGCCGAGAAATGCGATGAGTACGGCCGGCGCGGCGGTGCTTTTCGCCACCAGGCCCACCAATCGCTCCATTGACGCGGCGAACGTACCGCTCAGCGCGGGACTCTCATTACCAGCGGCGGCGTCACCGACTGGCGATGCATCCGGGGTCACTCGGGCCATGGCTATGGTCACAATCAGGAGGACTTTCCGGGCATAATCCCGTCACGACCGCCGCCTTGCACCGCCGCATGTGTTCGCGGCAGCTTGGCCTAATCGCCGGGTTCGGCATTAGGACTTTCCTTATGGTCTTTGGCTGCGCGGCGCGCGCGGCGGGGAGAAGGGTTTGGCGACGGCACAGGACGTTGTTGTACTTGGGGTTGGCGGCATGGGAAGCGCCGTCGCGTACCATCTCGCGAGCCGCGGACTCAAGGTGGTAGCCCTGGAGCGGCACACGCTCGGACACGACCGGGGATCGTCGCACGGGCTCAGCAGGATTATCCGACTCGCCTACTTTGAGGACCCGTCCTATGTCCCCCTGCTACGGCGGGCCTTCACACTGTGGCGCGACCTGGAGACGGAATCAGGAGAGCGGCTGCTTCATGTCACCGGCGCCATGGATGCCGGACTGCCCGGATCGCGGGTGTTCGAGGGGTCAGTCCAGTCATGCCTGGCGCACGGACTTCGGCATGAAGTGCTCACTGCCGAGGAAGTCAACTGGCGGTTCCCGGGTTATCACCTTCCCCCCGGATACAAAGCGGTCTTCCAGCCTGACGGCGGATTCCTCGAGCCGGAAAAGTGCATTCGCTCGTACGCCGCCGCCGCCTCGAACCACGGCGCGAACGTTCGCACCGGTGTTCAGGTTCAAAGCTGGTCCCGAATGACCGACGGCGTCGTCGTTCGCCTGGCTGACGAAGAGATCCGCGCGCGGCAGCTCGTGATCTGTGCGGGCGCGTGGACGCCGGCGCTGGCACCGTCTCTCGCACCGCTACTCCGCCCCGAACGACAAGTCGTCGCGTGGTTTGCAGTTGAAGACGACGCGGCCTTTGCGGCCGGCCGATTCCCTGTCTTCGTGTTGAACACGCCTGAGGCGTACTTCTATGGATTCCCTCAGCACGGAGTGCCGGGCTTCAAGATCGGGAAGTACCACCATCGGGCCGAAGTGGTCGACCCGGACGCGATGAATCGGGTCGTCGACGCTGACGACGAAGCCGTCCTGCGTGAATGCGTGCGATCCTTCTTCCCCGCCGCCGATGGACCGATGGTTCGCGCCTCGACCTGCATCTTCACCAACACGCCTGACGAGCACTTCATCATCGATCGCCTGCCCGGCACCCCGGAGGTGCTGGTCGTTTCCGCCTGCTCAGGTCACGGCTTCAAGTTCTGCAGTGTGATCGGCGAAATCGTCGCCGACCTCGTGACCCGAGGCCAGACGCCCCATGACATCTCGCTGTTCAGGCTGGATCGCTTCGGGAGACTCTAGCGCTCCGTCCCTCGGCGCCCTCTGTCGGGTAAACCCTCACGGCTCTCAGTCGTGAAACCTGCTGGTCGCGACCCCGACCTCCTGTAGAACGTGCTTCCGAACCGGTAGCCGCGTCGCGAAGCGGCGATTCCCCGGCGGAGGTCCATCGAATGGGGCAACACGGCAAGCGCTCGCCAACGGGAAGCGCCGCTGGTACTCCCTCTGACACCGACGGCCTGAGCACGCTGCTCGAGACCGAGCGCGAGCTGACGACGGCGCTGGAGCACGCCGAGGAAGAGGCTGCCGCCATCGTCGAGGCGGCCAGGACCAGGGCGCGCGAGATGGAACAGGAGTTCGAGGCGAGCGTCGCCGCGGAGCTGCGCGACCTGGACGCTTCACAGGAAGCGGAGACAGCGGCCGCGGTTTCTCGCACTGCTGACGAAGCGCGCGCACGTGCGCGTCGCCTCGGCGACGTGCCGGAGGATCGCGTGCGTGAACTCGCCGCCGCGGTCCTCCAGGACTTCCTGGGCGTCTCGCCCTCATCGGGAGCGAAAGCATGATCATCCCGATGGCGAAGGTACGAATCCTCGGACCGCGCGAGCGCATGGACAGCGCGCTCACCGCGCTTCAGGACTTCGGGCTCCTTCATCTCGGTGACGCGTCGGTGGTGCCGGGCCTGGGCGCTCAGCCCTCCGATTCGCGGCAGGCGCGTCGCGAACGTCACCTCCGCCGTGCCGTCACTGACCTCATGGACGCGTTGCGACTCGTGGGAGCGCCGCCTAGAGCGGAGCCGGCGATGCGCCCGGAAGAGATCGACCTGCGACACGTGGTGCGAATGGCGCGGAAGGTGGCGCGGAGGGCCCGCGCACTCGACGCACGGCGCGTTGCCCTTGGCGAGGAGCGGCTGCTGCTGGAGCGGTACCGCGATTTCCTCGCCGCGGTGCGTCCCGTGCTTCAGCGGCTGGCGGGTTCGCCACGCCTGACGAGTTACGCGGTGGTGATCCCCGCGGCGGCGAAGGACGCGCTCAAGACGCTGAACGACGCCCTTCGCGCCGAGGTCGGGCCCGATTTCGCGACGGCGTCGCGCGAGCTCCCCGGCGGCGACCTGGCCGTCCTGCTGGTGCTGCCGCTGTCGTTCGCCCAGCGACTCGAGTCGCGACTCGCCGAATCGCGCGTGCCGGAGATTCCCGTTCCGGCGGAATACAAGGGAAAGCCGCTGACCGAGGTGGTGCCTGCGATGCTGGCCCGCCTGGAGGCGATTCCCGGCGAGCTCGCCGTCGTGGAGAAGGACCGGCGCAACCTCGGCGACACGACTCGTCGCGAGATGAGCCGGTACCTGGCGACGCTCCAGGACTGCCTGACGAGTCTCGAGGCACGCCGCCGGGTTGGCGTCACGCCCCGGGCCTTCGCGCTCGAGGGGTGGCTGCCGTACTCGAAGAGCGGCGACTTGCGGAACATGCTCCGCGACCGCGTTGGTGAGGCCGTGGTGGTCGAGGAACTGGCGCGCGAGGCCTGGGCCGCCGAGGACGCTCCGGTCGTCCTCCACAACCCGCGGCTCTTCCGGCCTTTCGAGGCGATCGTGCGCGTGCTGCCGCTGCCGGCGTACGGATCCATCGATCCGACGCCGTTCGTCGCGGTGTTCTTCCCGATGTTCTTCGGCATGATGCTCGGCGACATCGGGTACGGCATCGTGCTCGCCCTGCTCGGGATGTGGCTGCACCACCGCTCGCGACCGGGATCGCTCATGCGCACCGTCTCCGAGATTGCCGGTCCGTGCGCCGCCTTCAGCATCGTGTTCGGCGCGTTGTACGGGGAATTCTTCGGGGACCTCGGCACGCGGTTCGGGCTGCAGGCGCTGTGGTTCGACCGCGGAGAATCCGTGATGGCGGCGCTGGCCCTGGCGGCCGGCATTGGCGCCGTGCACATCGTCGTCGGTCTCGCCGTGGGCGTGGCGGGCGCGTGGCGATTCCATCGACGCCAGGCGATCGGGCGCGGCGTCTCGGGCCTGATGGTCGTGCTGGTGATCGTCACGCTGCTGGCGGCTTTCGATGTGCTGCCCGGCCGCCTGTTCACGCCAGCGGTCATCGCGATGCTGGTGGCGTTCCCCGTGCTCGTCGCGGTGGAGGGCTTTCTGGCGCCACTCGAGCTGCTCGCGACACTGGGAAACGTGTTGTCGTACACGCGTATCATGGCCCTCGGCACCGCATCGGTCATGCTCGCGGTGGTGGCCAATCGGATGGTGGGCGCGATCGGGAGCACCGTGGTCGGCGTGCTGTTCGCGCTGCTGTTCCACCTCGTGAACTTCGCGATCGGCCTGTTCAGCCCTTCGATCCACGCGATGCGTCTGCACTTCGTGGAGTTCTTCGGGAAGTTCTACAGCCCGGGCGGGCGCCGCTATGAACCGTTCGGTCACTGGCACCCGACGCCGGGTGCCTAACGTCATGGAGGTTGAATGGACAGCATGTGGATTGCCTTGAGTGCCGCGCTGGTGCTGGCGGTATCGGCCATCGCGACGGCGTGGGCGCAGTCACGCATCGGCGCGGCTGGCGCCGCCACGCTGGCGGAGAAGCCCGAGCTGAGCGGCACGGTGATCATCCTCGTCGCCATTCCGGAGACGATGGTCATCCTCGGCTTCGTCGTGGCGGTACTGATCATCCTCCGTGGTGGAGGCTGAGCCGCGGGTCGGAGGGGCACAGCGATGACCATCGCACCCCTGCTGGGCCAGTTGCGGGATTCCGCGCGCACCGAGAGCGAGCGGCGCCTCGAGGCTGCGCGGGAGGAAGCGCGGCTGCTGCTGACTGCGGCCACCGCGACGCTGGAGCGCCGGCGGCAGCAGGAACTCGAGCGGCGCGCCGACACCTGGTCGCGAGATCGCGAACGCGTTCTCAACGAGTCGCGTGTGGCGGCCGCTCGCGAGACACTGGCCGCGAGCGATCGGCTGGTGACACGGGTGCTGCAATGCGCCAGTGATCGTGCCGCGGAATTCACGCGCGGTGGCGACGCGGATCGCTGGCTGGCGAGCACCCTGGGGGACGCGATCGACTTTCTTCCGGACGGACCGATCGTCGTCAGGACATCGTTCGCCGGCGGCGCGGCGGCGGCGCGGGCCTGCGCCCCGGGACGCGAGGTGCGTGAGGAACCGCTCGAAGGCCAGTCAGGCGTGGTGCTGGAGAGCGCCGGAGGCAAGGTGCGCGTCGAGGCAACGCTCGAGCGGTTCCTTCGTGATGAGCGCCCCCGGCTGGCACAGATGATCATCGCGCGGGTCACGGAGGGCTGGTCATGACGGTCTGGGTAGGCGTCGTCGCTCGCGCCCGTGGCCTGTCGGGGAGACTGCTCAGTCCAGCGGCGCTGGCGGAACTCGCACCATCGACCGACCTCCGGGACCTCGGGACGCGCCTGGCCGCTCGTCGCGCGCGACCGGCGCCGGAAGCCGTGTCGGCTCGATCACTCGAGGACGACGAACGGCGCCACTACGGGGCCCAACTTCGATTGCTCGCCCACTGGTCCGGTGCTCACGTGAACTTGCTGGCGCCGCTGTTTGACGATGAGGATCGCCGAAGTCTCAGGACCGTTCTTCGCGGAGCCGTCGCCGGCGTACCGGCCGCCGATCGACTCGCCGGATTGATCCCGACGCCGGCGCTGCCGATGCGCGCCCTCGACCAGCTCGCGAGTTGCGACCTGCAGGCCGCCATCGCGGCGCTCCTGGTCGCCTGGGGGAATCCTTACGGACCGCCGCTGGTGGCCGAAACCTCGCGGCAGAATCCCGACCTGTTTCAGATCGAGCACTCGCTGGTGAGCACGTGGGCCACGCGCGCGCGACGCGCCGCCCGGCGCGGCGATCGCGCGATGCGCGCCTTCGTGAAGCGACAGCTCGACCTCGCCAATCTCTGGACGGCACTGCTCGTGGCCGAGCATGGGTTCGACGGACCGGCCGGCTCGCTGTTCATCGAAGGAGGCGCGCTCATCAGGCGCGGTGACCTGGAACAGGCGGCGGCCGCGAAGAGCCGATCGCGCGCCGTTGAAATCCTCGACAAGCTCGTCAGGCAGTCGCCCCTCGCCGCGGCGACCGGGGTAGGCGACAACGTCGAGGAACGCGTCCGCCACGCGCTCATCAGGGAGCAGCGCGCTATCGCGCGTCAGCAACCACTGAGCACCGCACCCATCATCGAGTTCTGGCTTCGCCTCCGCGCCGAGGCGGCGGCCATTCGTCGCGTCATCTGGAGCATCGCGGCGGGTGTGCCCGCCGCCGCGCGCGCCCTCGAGCCGGTGGAGGCGTGATGGCGACCCTGCGCGCGATTGTCGGCCCCGTACTCGCCACCGGATTCCGGCTCGCCGGGCTCTCGGTGAACGAGGCCACGAGCGCACCCCAGGCCGCGGCGCTGCTCGAGCGACTGGCCGCGCGTCCCGACACGGGAGTGATCCTCATGCAGCAGGACTGGTTCGACCTCCTTCCCGATGCGCAGCGACGCGCGCTCGATCGCAGCCCCGTGCCCGTGGTCGTTCCGATCCCGGCCGCGGATTGGGCCGGAGGACGCAGCGGCGCCGAGGAGTACATCCTGGACCTCCTCCAACGCGCGATTGGATATCGCGTGAGGCTTCAATGAGCGCCGCGCGCATCGTCCGCGTCGCCGGCGCCCTCATCGAGGCGCGCCCGCTCCTCGGCGCACTCTACGAACTCGCCCTGGTCGGCACGCACCGGTTGCTCGGCGAGATCGTGCGACAGTCGGGCGACACCGCGACCATCCAGGTTTACGAAGAGACGAGCGGGCTTGCGCTCGGCGAGCCGGTCGAGGCAATGGGAACGGCGCTCGCCGCGCAGCTTGGCCCCGGATTGTTAGGCTCGGTGCTCGACGGCACGGGACGACCACTGGCCCGGCTGGCGGAGGTTGGCGGCGATTTCATCGGAGCAGGGCTGGCCGCCAGCACCCTCGACCCATCGCGAAAGTGGACATTCGAGCCCGCACTCGAAGTCGGCGCAACCGTGGAAGGCGGTGATATTCTCGGCACCGTGGAGGAGACGGAGGGACTGACGCATGCGATCCTTGTCCCTCCGAACGTGAAGGGAACTCTCGCGTCGATCACCGCGGGAAGCTTCACGGTGGAAGATCAGGTGGGCGCGCTGAAGGATGGAACGCCGCTTCATCTCGCGCACCGCTGGCCCATCCGCGTGCCGCGTCCCATCGCCCAGCGACTGGCGACGAATCGTCCGTTCGTGACCGGGCAGCGCGTCTTTGACCTGCTCTTCCCCGTGGCGGAAGGTGGTGCGTGCGCGGTCCCCGGCGGCTTCGGCACCGGGAAGACCATCATCGAGCAATCGCTGGCGCGCTTCGCCGACGCCGACATCATCGTCTTCGTCGGGTGCGGCGAGCGCGGCAACGAAATGACCGACGTGCTGACGGAGTTCCCCGCGCTCGTCGATCCGCGGACCGGGCGTCCCGTGATGGACCGTTCGGTGCTCATTGTCAACACCTCGAACATGCCCGTCGCGGCTCGTGAGGCGTCGATCTACCTCGGCGTGACCGTCGCCGAGTACTACAGGGACCAGGGACGCCGCGTCGCACTCATGATCGACTCCACCTCACGCTGGGCGGAAGCGCTGCGCGAGATGGGCGCGCGCCTTCAGGAGATGCCGGGTGAGGAGGGGTACCCGACATACCTGGCGAGCCGGCTCAGCCTCTTCTTCGAGCGTGCCGGCTACGCCCGCGCCCGCGGCAAACCCGACCGCGAAGGCGCGGTCACCATCATCGGCGCCGTTTCGCCGCCCGGAGGCGACTTCTCCGAACCGGTGACGCAGGCCGCACTCCGCGTGACCGGCGCCCTCTGGGCGCTCGACGCCTCGCTGGCGCAGCAGCGCCATTACCCCGCCGTCGATTGGGACACGAGCTTCAGCCTGTATGCCAACCAGGTGGCGGGCTGGTTTGCCGAAGCCGCGGGCGCGGACTGGGACGAACTCCGACGATACCTCGTGGCATTGCTCCAGCGCGAGCGTGAGTTGCGTGACATCGCCAGCCTGGTTGGCCCGGATGCGCTGGAGGACGAGGACCGCTTCGTGATGAACATCGCGTGGATCGTGCGCGACGTCATCCTGCGACAGAGCGCCTTCCAACCTGACGACGCGCGCTCCCCGGTCGACAAGACGTACGCCATGGCCTCCGCCGCCGTGCTGGCCGGGCAGAAAGGCCGCGAGGCGCTGGCCAGCGGCATCCCGACCGCCCGGCTCGACCTCGAGCGCGTTCGTCAGGCGCTGGTCGCGCTCCGCGACGCGCCCGGACCGGACGTGGCGGACCGGTCGCGCGATGCACGGAACGCGGCCCTGGCCGTGGCCGGGGGGATCTCGCCATGACGACGTTCCAGCGCACCTACCGGGGCGCCGCGGCAGCCGCCGGCCCGCTCCTGTTCCTCGCGGAGGCGAGGCGCGTCGCGTTAGGCGAGCGCGTGGTCGTCCGACTCGAGGGGCAGCCCGACCGGCGCGGCCAGGTCATCGACGCCGGCGAGTCCCGAACCGTGATCCAGCTGCTCGACGAACCGGTCGGCCTGGCGCCGCATCGCGCCGAGGTCATCCTGACCGGGGAGCCGGTGCGCAGCGTCGTGGGGCGCGACCTGCTCGGCCGCGCCTTCTCCGGACACGGCGCGCCGGTCGACGGGCTTCCGCCGCCGATCGGGTCCGACATCCGCGCCGTCGGCGGCGCGGCCCTCAATCCGGTGCGCCGCGCGCGTCCCTCCGACTTCATCGAGACCGGCGTGTCGGCCATCGATGCCATGAACACGCTCGTGCGCGGGCAGAAGCTGCCGGTGTTCTCCGGCCCCGGACTTCCCGGACTCGACCTGGCGGCCCGCATCGTCGAGGGCGCGCGAGCGCCGCACGGCGAATCGTTCGCCGTCGTCTTCGCGGCCGTCGGCATCACCGCGCGGGAGACGCAGGTGTTCGTCGATCGCGTGCGGGCCAGCGGCGCCATGCCGCGCACGGTGCTCTATCTCAACGAGGCGTCACATCCCACCGTCGAGAGGCTCCTCGCGCCGCGGCTCGCGCTCACCGCCGCCGAGTACCTCGCCTTCGATGCCGGCATGCACGTCCTGGTCGTCGTCGCCGACATGACGCATTACTGCGAAGCGCTTCGTGAGCTGGGCACCGCGCGCGAGGAAGTACCCGGACGACGCGGATATCCGGGCTACATGTACACGGACCTGGCCAGCTTGTACGAGCGGGCCGGCATCGTCAGGGGGCGCGCGGGCTCCATCACGCTCATCCCGATCGTGACGATGCCTGACGATGACATCACGCATCCCATTCCCGATCTCACGGGCTACATCACGGAAGGACAGGTGGTCCTGAGTCGCGACCTCCATCGGCGAGGCCTCGACCCGCCCATCGACGTGCTGCCATCGCTGTCCCGGCTGATGAACAGCGGCATCGGCGAGGGGCGCACCTGGCGCGACCACCGCGAGTGGTCCGACCAGTTGTATGCGTCGTACGCACGCGGCCGCGAGGCGCGCAGCATGGCAGCCATCGTCGGATCGTCTGGCCTGCTTCCGGCGGACCGCAGGGCGCTCGAGTTCGCCGAAGCATTCGAGCACCGGTTCATTCACCAGGGCGAAGCGCGGCGCACCATTGGCGAAACCGTCGAAGCAGGGTGGGAGCTGCTCGATGCGCTTCCCAGGGAGGATCTCGCCCGACTCGGCGATCGCGCCATCGAGAGCCGCCAGCAGTCGCGCGCCGAGGACCCGGCAAAAGACTCCGATGCCGCGCGTCAGGCGGTGCCGGCGGGCGCTGCGGCACGATGACCGGCGACCGCCTCGCGGCCACTCGCCTCGACCTCCTTCGCGCCCGTCGCGAACTGCGCCGCGTGCGACACGGGGCGTCACTCGTCAGGCGGAAGCGAGAGGCCCTGGTGGCTGAGCTGTTCCGGGCCGCGCGACCCGCGCTCGACCTTCGTGACCGCATCACGAGGGCATCAACGGAAGCCGCGAAGGCGCTGATCGACGCGCTCGCCGAACATGGAAGCTCCGGACTCGCCGCCATGGCCAACCCCGCGCGCGAAGTTTCGGTCGACCTCAAGCCGGCCGTGGTCTGGGGCATCCCGGTTTCCGACGTCGTGAATCGCGAGCCCGTGTCGAGGTCGCTCGATGCGCGCGGAACGGCTCCGGCCATGACCGGTCCGGCCGCGGCGCGCGCCGCGGCACGTTTCGAGCGGCTGACCGACCTACTGGTGGAAGCAGCCCCGCGCGAACAACGTGTGCGCCGGCTCGGCGATGCCGTCTCTCGCACCACTCGTCAGATGCGGACGCTCGAACAACGAGTCGCTCCCAGACTCGAACGGCAGATCGCGCAGGTTCGTCGTCAGCTCGAGGAGCGGGAACGCGAGGATCGCATCCGATTGAAGCGGTTCCGGACGGGCTCCGGGAAGTGACCGTCCCGGGGAACGCAGCAAGCGTTTTCCCGTGGCTGGGCGTTTAACCTGTGCGGCCCTGACAGGCTCGGTCGAATTGGAGGACGATTGTCACGTAAGCTGAAGCAGTACTGCATGTTGGGAATCGCCTTCGCCACAGGGTCATTCGCCGTCTCCTGCACCAAGCCGGCAGGCGGAGAGCCGGCCGCGGGAACGGCAGCCGGCGCCGGTCGTGCCGGCTCCAGTCGAGCCGGCGGACGCGCGGGTGCCTCGGACCGTCCCACTCCCGTGGAAATCGAACTGGTGAAGCGCGGGTCGGTGTCGCGCACCTCGGTCATCGCGGGAATGCTCGAACCCATCCGCACGGTCGGCGTGAACGCGCAGCTCTCGGGAATCCTCCTCTCGCTGAAGGCGGAGGAAGGTCATCGCGTCCGGCAGGGCGAGGTCCTGGCCGAGATAGACGCGCAGGAACTTGAAGCGCAGGCGCGCAGCGCCGAGGCTGCTCTCCGATTCGCGCAGTCCACGCTGGAGCGATCGGAACAGCTCTTCAAGCAGCAGATCATCACGATCGCGGAACTCGAGCGGGACCGAGCGTCACACGAGGCCGCGAAGGCAACGAGTGAACAGCTCAAGACCCGGCTCGGGTATGCGCACGTGGTCGCGCCGATATCGGGAATCATTACCGAGAAACGCATCGAGGCAGGTGACATCGTCTCTTCACAGACGCGCCTCTTCACCGTGGCCGACATGGGCACCCTGGTAACGCGCATTCAGGTGTCCGAGCTCGAGGTCAGCACGCTTCGCGCCGGCGACGTGGTGCCGCTGACGGTGGACGCCCTTGGTGGTCAGCGAGTCGAAGGTCGCATCCGTCGCATCTTCCCGTCGGCGGACAGCGCGACTCGTCTCGTGCCCGTCGAGGTCGCGCTCAGCGGGAACCAGCTCGCGGGTCTGCGTCCCGGATACACGGTCCGCGCCACACTGGCGCTCGACAAGCGTGACGATGCGTTGCTCGTGCCGTCTCGCGCGGTGTCTGGTCCGGCAGGTGCGCGCGCGGTCTATGTCGTAAAGGGTGGACAGATTGAACGACGCGCCGTGCGCGTCGGCAGCGACATGTCCGGCCAGTCGGAGATCTTCGAGGGTGTCGCCGAGGGCGACTCGGTGATCGTCTCCGGCACGTCGATGCTGCGCGAAGGCGCCAAGGCGAAAGTCGTCGCCCCGCTCAGCGATCGAGCGCCGATCAGCAAGCCTCTCGATTCCACGGCTACAGCATCACCCGGCGCCGGCAGGGCCGGCAGGGGCGGACGGGGGGACGGCAAGTGAAAGACAAGCGACGCGGCATCGCCAGCTGGTCGATCAGCCGTCCCATCGGGACGATCATGATCACGAGCACGCTGCTCGTGCTCGGCGCGGTCTACGTGGGACGCATCCCCGTCGACCTGCTCCCGCGCATCGTGTATCCGCAGGTGCGGGTCAACGTGAGCAACCCGGGCGTAGACCCGGCCGTGCTCGAGGAAACCGTCGCCAAGCCGCTCGAGGCGGCGCTCGCGACGACCGAAGGGCTGACGCGCATGGCCGCCGACGTGTCGACGGGCTCGGTCAACATCACGCTCGACTTCGAGTACGGCACCAACGTCGACTTTGCGCTCCAGGATGCCGCGAAGAACGTCGAGCGCATTCGTGCCCGCCTCCCCGAGGAGGCGGATCCGCCTAACGTCAACAAGTCGGACCCTTCGCAGCAGCAGATCTACCAGGTCGCGTTCTCCTCAGCCAGCCGGAACCAGATCGCTCTCCGCCAGTGGGTGGACCAGCGCCTTCGCCCGCAGTTGCTGTCCGTGAATGGCGTCGCGGCCGTCGAGATCTTCGGCGGCCTGGTGCGCGAGATCCAGGTGGAGCTCGATCCGGACCGTCTCCGTGGCCTGGGACTGTCCGTGTCGCAGGTCATCAGCGCGCTACGGAATGAGAACCAGGACATGGCCGCCGGTCGCATCTCGACGCTGGATCGCGAGATGGTCGGCACCACGGCGGGCAAGTTCCGCTCGCTCGAGGACATCCGCGGCGTCCTGCTGACGTCACCGAGCGGCGCGCGCGTGCCGCTCCGCGATATCGCCGCGATTCGCGACACCAGCCAGGAGCAACGGAGCTGGGCGCGTCTCAACGGCGTTCCCGCCGTGCGCATCGGCATCCAGAAGCAGCCCGAGGCCAACACCGTCGAGGTCGTGCGCGGCGTCCAGGCGAAGCTCGCGCAACTCCAGTCGAGCGGCTACGTCCCCGCCGACATCAGGAACGAGGTCACGTACGACCAGTCCGGGTTCATCAGCGACGCGCTCAGGTCGGTGCGTAACGCGGCGATCATCGGCGCGATCCTGTCCATGCTGGTTGTCATCCTCTTTCTCCGCTCGTTCCGGAAGACCTTCATCATCGGCGTATCGATCCCGCTGGCCATCCTCGCGACATTCGTGATGATGGGCATCGCCGACCTGACGCTCAACATCATGTCGCTGGGCGGGCTGGCATTAGGCACCGGGCTGTTGCTCGACAACGCGATCGTGATGCTGGAGAACATCTATCGTCGCCGGGAGACGGACGGACTCGACCCGGAGGAAGCCGCGCACGTCGGCGCGGCGGAAGTCACGAGCCCGGTCGTCGCGTCCACCACGACGAACCTCGCCTCGGTCGCGCCGTTCCTGCTGATCACGGGCCTGTCCGCGCTCATCTTCCGTGAGTTGATCCTCACGATCTCATTCGCCATCCTGGCGTCGCTTCCCCTGGCGCTCACGCTGATCCCGATGCTCGCCGCGCAACTGGGCAAGGTTCGCTTCAGCAGCGGCCTGGAGCGATTCCGGCCATTGCTGGCGTTCGAGCGCGGATTCGACCGGATGGTCGAGGGGTATCGCCGTCTCGCGACCGGCGTCGTGCGCGCGCGCTGGCTCCTCCTGGCCGGCGTCACGGGGTTGGGCGTGGCCGCATGGTTCATGGCCAAGACGTTCCCCTCCGAATTCCTGCCGCAGGTCGATGACGGCACGGTCACCGCCAACATGCGCATGCCTCCCGGCAGCACTCCGCAGCAGGCGAACCGGTTGGCGCTCGAAGTCGAGAGGATGATCGGTGAGATGCCCGCCGTGCACAGCGTGTTCACCAATGCGGGCGCCGGACGCGGCGGTCTTGACGTCCGCCTGACGAAGGCCGGCGAGCGCCAGGTGACTTCCGATCAGTGGGTGCAGATGCTCCAGCGGCGCGTGGACGACGCCGGCTTCGCCGGGTCGCGCGTCTTCGTGCGACCGCCGCGCATCCGCGGCCTCCGCACCTCGTCCGCCGGCACCGACGTCTCGGTGACCATTGTGGGCGACCACCTCGATCAGCTCGACGAGATCGGGCAGGAAGTCGTACGGCGCCTGCGCGGCATCCCGGGCCTCGAGAATGTGCAGGTACAGGCCGATGAACCGCGGCCGATGCTTTCCATCGCGCTGGATCGCGAACGCGCACGGAACCTCGGGCTTGACGTTGCGGCGGTCGGCCAGACGGTGCGCACCGCGCTGGACGGAACGATCGCCACTCGTTATGCAGAAGGGAACTTCGAGTACGATGTGCGCGTGCTCTTCCCGAAGCACAAATTCCAGAGCGCCACCGACATCGGCGGTACGCTTCTCTTCCCCGGCGGGCGTAATACGCACCCGGTCTTCCTGCGCGACATCGCCAGCGTGAATCCGGCGGTCAGTCCCGCCACCATCCGCCGCGAAAACCAGAACCGGCGGATCGAGGTGAGCGGCGACGTGATCACGGCCGTCGCGTCCATCGGGTCGATCACCGATTCCCTCCGGAATCGCCTTTCAGACCTGACCTTGCCCGACGGCTACGGCCTCATCATCGGCGGAGAGGAGGAGGCGATCCGGGACACGAACTCGCAGATGACGCTGGTCATCGGGCTCGCGATCTTCCTGGTCTTCGTGGTGCTGGCGGTACAGTACGAGAGCCTGCTCGACCCGCTCATCATCCTGACCGCGGTCCCGCTGGCGCTCATCGGCGTCGTCGCCATTCTCGGCATCACCAACACACCGTTCTCGGCGCCGGTGTTGCTCGGAATGATCATGCTGGCGGGCATCGTGGTGAATAACTCCATCCTTCTGGTGGAGTTCTCGAACCATTTCCGGCGGGAGGCTGGCGCTTCCATCGAGGCGGCCGTGGTCGAAGCCGGCGTCGTGCGCATGCGGCCGATCTTGATGACGACGTTCACATCGCTGGTGGGTGCGATGCCACTGGCACTCGGCCTCGGCGAGGGCGGCGAGTTGATGAGGCCGCTCGCGATCGCGGTGGTGGGCGGCCTGTCACTGTCGTCGCTGCTCACGCTTTTCGTGGTGCCGAGTTTCTATGTCATCCTGCATCACGCGGGAGACGCGGTGAAGCGGTTCGTCCTCGGGGAAAAGGCGCGAGCGGTGGCGGTGGGGGAGGTGGGGGACTGAATAAGCGCAGAGCGCAAAGCGCAAGCGTTTCCACAGCCCCCGGTCGTCGCCAGGCTCTAAAGAAACCCCTCGCTCCGGTACCAATCCACCGTGCGCTTTACCGCCTCGCGCACGCCGACCTTCGGCTGGAATCCGAGTTCTCGATTGGCGCGAGTCAGGTCGAACCGCCGGTTGCTGGTGAGAAACCGTGCGCCGGCCACGCTCGGCAGGTCCTTGCCGGTGTAGCGCTCGACCACGCCGTTCAGGCGCAGGTACCAGCCGATCGGCGCCGCGGGAATCGACCTGGGCGGCCTCGCTCCCAGCTCCTCGGCGATACGCGCCATCAATTCTCGCAGTCGCACCGGCTCGGGACCCGCCAGGTTGTACGTGGCGCTGCGCGTGCCCGACCTTCCGCACAGCACGAGACCATCCACGATGTCGGCAACGTCAGCCGGATGGTGCCAGTTCGCGCCCGCTCCGATGACCGGCAGCCGGCGGCGCCCGATCGACCGGACGAACGACAGCCAACTCAGGCACCCTGGGCCAAGCACGGCGCTGATGCGGGCGATGACAATGTCGAACCCGTCGCGTGTGCGAGCCCGCAGCGAATCCTCGGCCGCCGCCTTGCTGCGGCCGTACGCCGAGTCGGGGCGCAGCGGGGCACTCTCATCGATGGGCACGTCGGGAAGGTGGTGGCCGTATACGGCGATCGAGCTGCAGCTCACGAGCGACCGGACACCGGACCGAGCGCTCACGTCGGCGACGATCGCCGTGCCCGCGACATTGGTCGACTGCACCTCGGATGCGGGCATCGCACCATGGCCCTTGGCGCGAGCCATGTGATACACCACCTCGGCGCCACGGACGGTGCGACCCACAGTTACCTCGTCCAGCACGTCGCCAAGGATCACCGAGACGCCACGCTCCCGAAGCGACAGGTCGTCAGGTTCACGCCGCACCAGGACCGTGACGTCGTGGCGCTCCGAAAGGAGCCGGTCGACCAGCGGCGAGCCAATGAAACCCGCCGCTCCCGTCACGGCGACTCTCATGGCGGAGTCAGTAGGAGAGGCTCGTGAAGTCGAGCTTGTGCAGCTCGTATTCGTCCATGCGCGTCTGCGACGCCGGCAACGCGCCGCGAGCGTATGCCACCGCTTCCCCCATCGCGCGGAACACCGCGCCGGCGAACAGCGTCGGGATGGCTGTCCAGGGCATGCCACCGCGCGAACCACCGAAGATGGCCGGCCCGAGGCGCGCGAGGACGACCGCGGGGATCAATGGCGACGCGGCGACGTAGAGCAGGCGCTTTTTCGCCGACCAGCGCCGGCGCCGGCTGTCACCAATCATCAGGCCGCAGAGGTATCGCTGCTCGAACCACCAGCGGGGCCGTGACACGTTCACGTGACCAACGATGGCCGTCGGCGCGAACACCGTGGTCCGGTTCGCCGCCCGAAACGCGACCGCGAGGTCGTCGCCATGCGAGAGCATGCGCGCGAGGTCGGCCTCCAGCTCCATGAGCACCGAGCGGCGGTAGGCGACGTTCCAGGTCGGGCCACCCTCGATCGCGCCAGACGGGAGGTCGCGATGCCATGAGCCATAATCCATGACGAAGTTGGACCAACTGATCGCGTTCTCCGGATTCGCGTTCTCGAGCGCCGGCACGAGCACGTCCCACTGCGCCGACGCTGCATCCATGATCACGCGGGCAAACTCCGGGTGCGGAAAGCTGTGCGTTTCGCCGAGGAACACGATGGGAGCCGTCGCGGCACGGACTCCCGCCGCCCGCGCCGTGGACATCGGCCAGATCGACTCCTGCTCCACGATGCGAACGCCGGCAAACTCGTCAGGCGGAACCTGACTCAGGTCGGCGCCGGCGCCCATCGGGGCGACGATGACCACTTCGAGCTCACGCCGGGCGGTCTGGGCGCGCAGGCAGTCCACCAGGCGTCGGATGGTCCGATACCGATCGGTCACCACGACGTAGGAGAGGGCTGCGGCCTTCATGACGAGGGGCCGCCGACGGCCGTGTTGCGCATAACGTTACCTGCAAGATGAGGCCTCTCCGAGCCGCTCGGCAATCCTCATCATGGCTTCCATGGCGCCGGGCGCCCTTCCGCCGCACGCCGCCATCGGTCCAGAATGTGTGATCGAACTCTCACCTCCCCGGACTGCCATGCATCGGTACCTTCGTGGTCTCCCTATCGCCATCGCCATCGCGGCGCCGGCGTTCCCGAGTCACGGGCAGCCGGCGCGCCCAGCCGCCACGCGGCCCGCGACGATTGCCCCAGCCGTCGACACGCTTCTCTTCAATGGTCTGCGTTTCCGGCTGCTCGGCCCATTCCGCGGGGGTCGCTCCACCGCCGTCGCGGGCTTCGCCGCGCAGCCGCACACGTTCCTGGTCGGCGCCACGGGCGGTGGGGTCTGGAAGACCGAGGATGCCGGGACGTCGTGGCGCAACATCACCGACGGATTCTTCGGCGGCTCGATCGGCGCGGTGGACATCGCCGATTCGGACCCCAACGTCATCTACGTCGGCACCGGCTCGGCGGACATCCGCGGCAATTCGTCGGCCGGTCGAGGCGTGTGGAAGTCGGTCGATGCGGGCGTCACCTGGACATTCATCGGCCTCCCTGAGTCGGGCGCCATTCGTCGCATCGAGGTCCATCCGTCCAACCCCGATCTCGTCTACGTCGCCGCGTTAGGCCATCCGTTCGGGAAGAATGCCGAACGCGGCGTGTATCGCTCGAAGGACGGCGGCCGCACCTGGGAGCACGTGCTGGCGCTCAACGACTCGACGGGCGCGTCGGACCTCGCGATGAACCCTGCCAACCCGCGAGTGCTCTACGCCGGCATGTGGCGCGCCGAACGGAAGCCGTGGACCCTCATTTCCGGAGCGCCCGAAGGCGGCGTGTACCAGAGCACCGACGGCGGGGACACCTGGAAGAAGCTCGCCGGCGGCCTGCCCACGGGCCTGATCGGCAAGGTCGGCGTGACGGTGTCGCCGGCCAACCCGAATCGCGTCTGGGCGATCATGGAAGCCGAGCCTGCCGGTGGTGTCTATCGCTCGGACGACGCCGGCAAGACCTGGACGCGCACCAACAGCGAGAACAGGCTGCGCCAGCGCGCGTGGTACTACACGAAGGTCATCGCCGACCCCGGCGACGAGAACACGGTCTATGGCCTCAACGTGCAGCTCTTCCGCTCGGTGGACGGCGGCAAGACGTTCGACCCGATCGGCGTCCCGCACGGCGACACGCACGACCTCTGGATCAATCCGTCCAATCGCAACCTGATGGTCCTTGGCGATGACGGCGGCGGAGTGGTCTCGCTCAATCGCGGAAAGACCTGGTCGTCGATGAACCTCCAACCGACCGCCGAGTTCTACGATGTCGTCGTGGACAATGGGTTCCCGTACCGGGTGTACTCGTCGCAGCAGGATAACACCAGCATCAGCCTTCCGGTGTGGCAGGGACCGAACGTCCTGCATCCGATGAACGAGTGGCGTTATGCATCGGCGTGCGAGACGGGGCCGGTGGCGTTGCATCCGGATCATCCCGAGGTGATGTACGGCGGTTGCTACGGCGGCGCGATCAGCCGGTTCAACACCGTCACCGACGAACGGCGCACCGTCATCATCTATCCGCAGCTCCAGCTCGGCCAGGCCGCGAAGGACCTCAAGTACCGGTTCCAGTGGGTCTCGCCGATTCTCGTCTCGAAACATGACCGCAACGTCGTCTATCACGGGTCGCAATACGTGCATCGCACGCGCGACGGGGGGATGTCGTGGGAGACGATCAGCCCGGACCTGACGACGAACGACAAGACGAAGCAGGAAGCGTCGGGCGGTCCGATCAACAACGACGTCACCGGCGTCGAGATCACCAACGTCATCTTCGCGCTGTCGGAAGATCCTGCCGATGCGCGCACGCTCTGGGCCGGGAGCGATGACGGTCGCGTGCACATCACGCGTGATGGCGGAGCGTCGTGGCAGAACATCACGCCGCCGGGAATGCCTTCGTACGGAACGGTCGAGAACATCGATCTCTCGGCTCACCGGCCGGGCCGCGCATACATTGGCGTGCAGCGGTACAGGCTGGATGACTTCAAGCCGTACGTCTTCCGCACCGATGATTACGGGCGCACGTGGACTCTGCTGACTGATGGAAACGGCATTCCGGCCGGGAGTCCCATTCGCTCCGTTCGCGAGGATCCGGTCAAGGACGGGATCGTATACGCCGGAACCGAGCATGGGTTGTACGTGACGTTTGACGGCGGGCGGCGCTGGCAGTCGCTCCAGCTCAACCTGCCCATCTCGCCCATCGCCGACATGCGAGTGCATCGCAACGACCTTGTCGTAGCGACCCAGGGACGCTCGATCTGGATCCTCGACGACCTGACTCCGCTGCACCAGCTCGCGGACGTTGCGGCAGGCGCCCGCGCGCATCTGTTCAAACCGCGCGACGCATATCGGGTGCAGATCGGAGGCGGAGGTGCTGGAGGCGTCGAGGCGGCGCCGGATCCCGCACCGGCCGGCGCGATCATTCAGTACTACCTCAGCGCGCCCGACTCCACGGTGCGCATCGATGTGCTCGATGGTCGCGGAACAACGGTGCGCACGTTCTCGACCGACACCGCGGCTTCACGCGGGGCCAGCGCACCCGTACTGACAAACAGGCGCGGCGGCAACCGGCTCATCTGGGATCTCACCTACACCGGCCCGCGCTATCCGAAGAATGCCGTCACGTGGGGATACACGGGCGGCGTGAAGGCGCCACCCGGTGAGTATCGCGTCCGCCTGACGGCGAACGGGGTCACCATGGAGAATCCCTTCCGCGTGCTCGCGGATCCGAGGCTCACCACAATCACGCAGACCGATTACGACGAGCAGTTCCGCATCGCCGTCCAGGTGCGCGACTCGATCAACGTCGTCACGCGCGCGATCGAGACCATTCGCTCTCTCAAGGAGCAGGCCGATCGCGCCGTCGAACAGGCGGGACGGATCGACCGCGCGGCTGACGTGAAGCCGGCCGCGGATTCACTGGCGCGGAAGCTGACCGCCGTTGAGGGCGGGTTGATTCAATCGAAGAGCCAGAGCGGACAGGATCCCATCCGTTTCGCCGGTCAGCTCGACAACCAGCTGGCCGAGTTGTACGGGTACGTCACCGGTCCCGGAGGCTACATCGCCGGCGGCGCGGAGGGGCGGCCAACCCGCGGCGCGATCGAGCGGCTGGGCGACCTGCAGCAGTCGTGGGCGCCGCTCCGCGCGCGGCTGCAGGAAATCATCGATCGCGATCTGGTGGCATTCAATGCCCTGTTACAACGCCTTGGGCTTGGAGCGATCGTCGTTCCTCGGCGCACCGTTATGTGAAAGGCGACGGGTGACGGGACAGGGTGACTCGGCACACACATTTTCGCAGCGCGCACCTCGCAAATTGTCGCTGGTGAATACCGAGTCCACTCGCGATCTTGTTGCACGTTCCTGCGTCCCGCGACACGGATCATAGATTCGCGCCTTCCGGCACTTCCGCTCGCTCGACTCAACAGCCGCCGGCGGGTTTACGCTGCTGGAGGTCGTCGTAACGCTTGCCCTCCTCGGCCTCGCGGCGGCACTGGTGGCTCCGGTATTCCGGACCGAGGCCGCGCCCAGGGACGAACTCGCCACAGTCCTCGCCGAGTCCCGGGAGATGGCTGTGCGGCGAGCCCAGACGCTCGTGTTCCAGATGGATGCGCGGGGGAACTGGAGACTCACGCCAGCAGGAGGCACCATCTCGATCGGGTCGGGAGCGATCCATACCGGCGGCTCGGTGGTGAAGTTCAGGATTACGCCCCTTGGCGTGTGCCTTGCCGAGGACTGGTCACCTGCCGAAAGCTGGGACGCCATCGCGTGTGCGCGCGCCAGCCGGAGTGAGCCACCGTGACCCTCCTCGAGGCACTGGTGGCGCTGGTGATCCTTGGCGCATCCGTCGCGGGTGTCCTCGGAGTCTTCCAGACCGGTGCGCGTTCCGTGCAATCGGCCGACGCGTGGAATCGCGCGAGCGCCGCGGCGGAGGCGGCGATCGAGGAGGCCGTGCAGGCGCGCATTGAGGGAACCGCGTCCGCGATCGCAACCGACGAGAGGGAGCGCGGGGTTGAGACCCAAGTCGACATGCAGTCGTGGCGCGGCAACGTCGAAGACCTCGTTGTTCGAGTGACGCTTTCCGATGGGCGGTCGATGACGGTGCATCGGCTGGTGCGCCGCCGGTGAAGCGACGCGCCTTCACGCTCATTGAAGTCATCGTAGCGCTCGTCGTGACGGGCCTGGTCGTTTCCATGGCGTACGCGGCATTGCAGGCCGGCTTCGATACGTCAGACCGCCTGACGAGCGCGCGCGATGGCGCGGAGCGTGAGATCGTGGCCCGTTCGATTCTCTCGAGCGCACTGCGACATGCGCTTCCCGGCACCATCGGCGGCGAGCCGGTCTTCGTGCTTCGCGAGCGTGGCCAGGGCGCCGCGCCGGGCGACGAACTCGTGTTCCGCACGCGTGGCGTGCTCGAGCCGTTCGGCGCGACCGGGGTGTGGGAGGTGACGTTGCTCAGCACAACGGCCGGCATGCGCCTGTCAGCGCGCGCCGTCCACGGTTCCGGCTCGCCGTTCTCGGCAACGCTTCACGCAGCGCGCGCGATCGACGTGCGGGTGCGCGGGCGCGATCCCCGCGATGGCTGGCTCGAGTCGTGGCTGGCAGCGGATCGCAGCCCCGTCGCGGTTTCCATTGCGTTCCTCGGCGCCGACGGTCGCGCGCGTGGTGCACCGTTGATCGCGCGGGTGGGACTGGAGGGAAATCCGTGATGAGGCGCTCCCGGCGCGGCGTCGCGCTCATCCTGGTGCTCTGGCTGGTGGTCGTGCTGACCACCATCAGTGCCGGCGTGGTGCGGGCGGCCCGCACCTCGTCTGCCATCGCCGCCAACGCCCGAGCCGGCGTGATCGCCCGCGCCGCGGCCGAGAGCGGGATCGAAGCGCTCGTTGCCGCGATCGAGGATTCGCTGGCCAGTCTCGCGGACGCCGGGGACCGGCAGGAGTGGCTCAACGCCCTGGCCGCTGGATCGGGCCGCGACTCCGTCACGTTAGGCGATGGCCGGTTCGCCGTCACCGTCGTCGACGTCAGCGCGCGGCTCGACGTGAACGCCGCCAGCGAGTCCGCGCTGCGGACGTTCTTCGCGCAGTTCACGGACCCGGCCGAAGCCGCGGCGATCGCGCGGGCGATACGCGCGCGAATCGACTCCGGCACTTCGTTGCGCGATGGGGCAGCCTTTCGCCCCCTGACCGTCACGCCGATCCGGAGCCTCGACGAACTGCACGTCGCTCGGCTCGTGCCCGATCGGATTCTCGAGCGAGCGGCGCCTTACCTCACTGTGGACGGCGACGGAGTGATCAACCAGCGCACCGCGTCGGACACGGTCCTGGTCGCGGCTACCGGAGAACTTCGCGACGAGCCAAGCCGGCTTCTCCTGATCAGTCGCGGGTGGGTTTGGGGTCATCCGTTGACGTGCGAGATTCAAGCCGTGTACGCCATCTCGGGGAATCGGCTCGTATTCTCGCATTGGCGCGAGCGATCGCTGTGAGCGGTCGCGCCGGCGTGGAGCTCACTCCCCAGGTCGTGCGCGTGGTCCGGCTCGCGCCGTACACCCGGCGCGTGGCGCAAACCATCGAAATCCCCTGGGACCCGCTGCGCCCCGCGGACGCTGTCGCGGCGTTGCGCTCGAGAGCCGGACGGCCGCGGAGCATTTCGCTCGCTGTCGGACTGGGGTTCCTGGAAGTGATGCGGGTGGACCTCCCACCGGTCGCGCCGGACGAGCGCGTCCGGATGATCGACCTGGAGCCGGATCGCTTCTTCGCCGCCGCGGGCCGCGAGAGTCTGGTCACCACCCTGGCGCCCGAGTCGCCGATCGCATTCGGTGCGCCGGCCGCGTTGATCGCTGCCTGGATCGCGGCGTTCGAAACCTGGGCGCCAGTAGACTGGGTGGAGCCGGCGCCGATCGCGACGGCTCGCGTGCTCGCTCGACAACGCGACGGCGCCTGGCGCATCGAGGCGGGCGAGGACGAGACGGGAGTACTGCAGATCGAACATGGACGCATCGCGTCGGTGCGTCGCGCCAGGGACGCCGCCGCCGGCAGCGGCGCGCGCGCGGTTCCCGCCATCGCCGCGACCCCTGCGCCGTTTGCCGCGGCGCTCGGCGCGGCAAAGTGGCAACCGCGGGACGCGCGGGGAGTGCCGTCACTGGCGGCAGCCCCGTGGCGTCGTCGGTTGGCTGCGAGACGGCGCACAGCTATTGCGGCCGCCGCGATCATGGCCATCATGGGAATCGTGTTCGCCATCTGGGCCGCGGATCGCTGGCGCGAACGCACACTCGCTGCGCTTGAAGACCGGATATCCCGGATCGAAACGCAAGCCGCGCCGGCTGACACGGCGCTCCGCATGTTGCGCTCGCGTGAAGCCGAAGCGGCCACCATCGGGGATGTCGTCACGAATCGCGCCGATCCCTTCGGCGCGCTCGCGGCCATCAGTGCCGCGCTCCCGCGCGAGGCGACCGTCCTCTCCGCCCGGGCCAGCGGCAACCTCTGGCAGATCGACGGCACGACCAGCGACGCATCCACGCTCGTCCCGCGGCTCGACCGCCACGCACGATTTGACAGTGTGCGGTTCCTCTCGGCCAGCTCGCGATACCGCGATGCGAACCGTTCCTACGAGACCTTTTCCATTGCGCTCCGCTTTCGGCCGCAGCCTTGAGCCGCGAGAGCGGCGCACGATCGCCGTCGGCGCCACCGTCGTCGCGCTCGCGGCCGTGGTCGTGCTCGGCGTGCTGCCGCTGGCACGCGGATGGTCCGAACGGGAGTCGCTCATCGCGGCGACCCGGGAGCGGCTGGCGCGCGTCGAGTCCATCGTCGGTCGCGAAGCGCAGCTCGCCGAACAGACGCGAGCAATGGAAGCTCGCCTCGACGCCGGCGGGACGCGACTCGTTCGCGCGCGCACCCTGGCGCTCGCTGCATCCACGCTGCAGTCGATGGTGCGCGAGTACGCTCGGTCGAGCGTGGTCTCCGTGACCCGGCTCGACGCCGCCGGTGCGCCCATCGCCATCGGCGGCACCACATTCGCGCTCCCGGCGACGATATCCGCGCAGGGGGATATCTACGGGATCGCTGACTTCCTCCGCCGCCTGCAATACGGTCCGTCGCTCGTCGAACTCACGGACCTGACGATTGCGCCCAATCCGGTACTGCGCGGAAACCTTCTGCAGGTGTCGATCGGGCTGCGCGCGCCGATCGCGCTGGAGCAATAACAATGGGGCGCGCGTACGACGTCATGCGAGTGGTGGCCATCGCCGCCTTCCTGGTTGGCATCGCGTTCCTGTTCGGGCCAAGCGGTACCGACGTCGCGCCGCTGGCGTTGCCGGAGCTGCCAGTGGTTTCGTCGGCGCCTCCCGATGCCCGTGCCCACGCGGACTCGCTTGCCGAGGACATCATCCTCTACAATCTCTTCTCGGCGGCGCGGACTGCTCCGTCGGGGCGCTATCGAGGGCCTGGTTTCGCAACGCAGGACGACGTGAGTGGAATGTCTCCGACGCCCGGCGGTGAGTCGATGGCCGCGACATCGTTCACCCCGACGCTCGTCGGTACGGCGGTATCAGAACGACCGGGCGAGACGAGGGCCCTGCTGGTCCTCGATCGCGACGACCAGACGCCCCGCCTCTATGCGGTGGGAGAAAGCGCCGGTGGCTATCGTGTAGTCTCGATCGAGGCACGATCCGTGGAGTTGGCCGGGCCGCGCGGCCGCGTGGTGCTTCGCTTGCCCCAGGACATGGAGGACAACTCGTGAGGCGTGTTTCCCACAGCGCATCGCGCCTTCGCTCGGCGCGATCGGTCTCGAGCCTTGGCTCCTCGAGCCGCCTGGCCCGGGCCTGCATGCTCTGTCTCGGATTGCAGGCAGTCAGCGCACCGACTCTCGCCAGCGCCCAGGTCTCGCGGCTCGACTTCCAGGACGCGCGGCTCGTCGACGTCATCCGGTCGATCGCGTCCCTCGCGGGACTCAACGTCGTGCTGGCGGACATTCCCGACAAGCGAATCACGTTCTCGACCACCGCCCCGACATCGTTGGCCGACCTTCCGCGCATGCTCGAAACCGTGCTGGAGGCGAACGGCCTGGTGCTCGTTCAGCAGGGCTCAGTGGCGCAGATCTTTCCCGCGGGCGCGTCGCTGCCGACCGGGCAGGTTCGATTTGGCACCGAGTTTCCCGACCCGCCGCCGCTGGGCATCGTCACGCAGCTCGTCCCGCTCCAGTCCATGCAGGCCGATGAGGGTGCGGCGGCGCTGCGCCAGCTCGCCTCTCCATCGGCCCGCATCGAGCCGATCGCCCGTTCCAACGCGCTGCTCATCACGGACCGCGGCATCCACGTCGCGCGATACCTCGAGCTCCTCCGGCAGCTGGACCAGCGGCCGCAGGGCGAGGCGGGGCTCCGCACCTACGTCGTGCCGCTCAAGTACGCCCTCGCCGACGATCTGGCCGAGTCGTTAGGCAGGCTTTACGGCATCCTGGTGGCGTCGGGGAGCGGGCGTTCATTCGATGACATGAGCCTTTCGCGCACGCTGGAGGCGTATCGGCAGCGCGAGGCCGATTCCTTCCGCATGCGATCCCTGCCTCCCCCGACCGGGCTCACGCCGGCCGACTCGGCGCGCGGCGACAGCGCGCGATCCGGCGCCCTGATCGGGCAGACGACCCTCGTCGCCAGCGCGCCGACCAACGCGCTCATCATCAGGACGGCGCCTCCCAACTACCCACTCCTGCGCGAGACCATCCAGGCGCTCGACGTGCGCCCGGCCCAGGTGCTGTTCGAGGTCACCGTCGCCGAGATCACGCTCGGGAGCGGCGACGAATACGGCATCGACTGGGAGCACGCTGGAGGGAGCACGCAGACGACCTTTGGCGATCCGGTCGCCGCCGACTCCGCCGTTTCGTCCGGACTCCTGCTCCGTTTCATCTCGCTTCGCAACGCGGACATTCGCGCCGTGCTTCGCGCCATTTCGTCGCGGACCAGGGTGCGCGTGCTCTCGACGCCGGAGCTCCTGGCGATGAACAACCGGGAGGCCAGGGTGCTCGTGGGAAGCCGCGTTCCCTTTGTTGCCTCCACGCGACTTGGCAACGACATCGCGATTGATCGTTCCGTGCAATACGAGAACGTGGGGACGCAGCTGACGCTCATCCCGACGATCAACGACGACGACTACGTCAGCGTCCGCATTCTCCAGGAGGTGAGCAGCCTCACCACGCGGACCGTGGCGGCGGCGCTCGATGCACCCGTCATCGCCACGCGTGAGGCATCCACCCGCGCCGTCATCAAGAACGCGCAGACCGCCGTCATCGCCGGCCTGATCGGCACGAGCGACGAGGACGTCGAGCGCGGCATTCCCTTCCTCAAGGACATCCCGCTCCTCGGCTGGCTCTTCAAGAGCAAGAGCGTCGTGCGCAATAGAACGGAGCTGGCCATCTTCGTGACGCCGTATGTCGTCCGCACCGACGCCGATGCCGATGCGATCTGGCGGCGGTTCCGGCGCCGCGTCGACGGCGGCGTGCGCGACACGTTGCCGGACACAGGATCGGTCCGGCCGCCAGACGTCAGGCGCTGACCATGGACCTGCGGGCCGCCGCTGCCGGAGCGCTCGCCGCCAGGCTTTCGCCGCGGTATCTGGAGGAGCACTGTCTCATCCCGCTGGGGCTCGAGGACGACAGCACGCTGACCGCCGCGGCCGGTATGCCGCTCGATCCCACGGTGCTGGACGAGCTGTCACGGATCTTCGAACGGCCCGTGCGGGTGGTGCCGGTCGAGGCGGCCGAGATCCGCGCCGCATTGCTGGCTGCCCGGCCCGCGGCGCCGGCGGACACGGAGACAATCGCCCCGGCGCCGGACGACGCCGCCGCGGTTGCGGTGGGTGACCTCCGCGCGCTGGCCAACGAAGCGCCGGTCATCCAGTTCGTCAACGTCATGCTGCTCGATGCGCTGAAGGCTGGAGCCAGCGACGTGCACGTCGAGTCGACCACCGAGGGCCTTCGCGTTCGCATGCGCCTCGACGGTGTCCTGCGCGACATCTCGACGCTGGGGAAGGCGCACCAGTCCGGCATTCTCAGCCGGATCAAGCTGCTCGCCGGACTCGACATCGCCGAGCGGCGGGTTCCGCAGGACGGGCGCGCCCGCCTGGCGCTCGCCGACCGCGAGGTCGACCTCCGCGTGTCCACCCTTCCGTCGATCTATGGCGAAAGCGCGGTCGTGCGCCTCCTGGATCACTCCACGACCGCTCGCGGGCTGGCGGAGCTTGGCCTCTCCGCCGAGCTGGAGGCGCGCTTCGATCGCCTCATCCACCGGCCGACGGGACTCATCCTGGTGACCGGCCCCACCGGCTCGGGCAAGACCACCACGCTGTATGCGGCGTTAGGCAGGGTGAATGGGCCCGCCGTCAAGATCCTGACCGTCGAGGATCCCGTCGAATACCGCCTGGCGGGGATCACGCAGATTCCCGTCAACCGGCGTGCCGGACTCGGCTTCGGCAGCGCCTTGCGGTCGATGCTGAGGCACGACCCGGACATCATCATGGTGGGCGAGATGCGCGACCGCGAGACCGCCGAGATCGCGGTGCAGGCGGCGCTCACCGGACATCTGGTCTTGTCAACGCTGCACACGAATGACGCCGTCGGCGGCATCACCCGGCTCGTCGACATGGGCATCGAGCCGTACCTCGTTTCGGCGACCGTGGAGGCCATCCTCGCGCAGCGCCTGGTGCGCGTCCTTTGTGACGCCTGCGCCGAACCGATCGAGCCGACGTCGGCGGAGCTCGCGACAGCGCCCGCTTCCGTTGCGAAGCGAATCGACCGCCGCTTCCGCCGGCCGCGTGGGTGCGAGGCATGCTCCGGCACCGGGTATCGTGGCCGGCGCGGCATCTACGAGCTGTTCGTCCCGACGGAGCGCATACGGGCTCGCGTCGCGCAGGGCGCAACGCTCGACGAGCTTCGCGCGCTGGCTCGCGACGACGGACTCATCACGCTGCGCGAAGCGGCGTGGGAGGCCGCGAGAACTGGACTGACGTCCATTGCCGAAGTTCTTCGCGTAACCGCAGCGGACGAGCAGTGAACGAGGCGTTCCGCTACCGCGCGGCGACCGGCGCCGGCGACCTCGTGGAAGGTGTCGTGCATGCCGGGTCCGTCCGGGATGCCGCCGACGCGCTCCGGCGACAGAGCCTCGTGCCCGTCAGCGTCGAATCCGCCACTCGCCAGGCGTCAGGATCGCAAACCGGGGCACGGTCGGCGACGGGCCGGCAGGAGAGCGTGGCGTCGGCGCTGCGGACCCTTTCCACCCTTCTGTCCGCCGGTCTCGCGCTCGAACAGGCGCTCGATTTCGTGGGTCGCCACGCCAGCCATCCCGACACGGCTGCCGCTTTCCACGCCATGCGATCCGACGTGCAGCGCGGCGTGATGCTGTCGGAGGCGATTCGCAGGCACCCGTCATTCGGAGCATTCGCGGCAGCCGCCGTTCACGCCGGTGAAGAGAGCGGAACGCTGGATCAATCACTCGTCAGGCTGGCCGATTGGTTCGACCGGGCAAACGAGCTCCGCGCCGAGGTTCGCGCCGCGCTCCTGTATCCGGTGTTGATGGGAATCGTCGCCGGCATTGGCGTCATCGTCCTGCTCGCGTTCGTGGTGCCGCGCTTCGTCGCCATTCTCGGCGATGTCGGCGGTGCCCTTCCGCTCTCGACGCGCATCCTCGTGGGCCTGAGTCGGGTGGTGATGGGCGGGTGGTGGATCTGGCTGCCCCTGGTCGTGGCGACCGTGCTCGCGATTCGCTGGTGGCTCGGGGATCCGGAGAATCGCCGGCGGTGGCACGCGGCGCGCCTCCGATTCCCCAGGTCCGGTCCGCTCGAACGAGACACGATGACGGCCCGGTTCACGAGCGCGCTCGGCGTGCTCCTGCAGAGCGGCACACCCGTGCTCACCGCCCTGCGCGTGGCGCGTGAGGGTGTCACGAACCTGTCGATCGCGGGTCAGCTGGACACCGCCGGCGAGCGGATTGCCCGCGGAGATCGCGTCGCCGAGTCGTTGGCGTCCGTGTTTCCGCCTCTCGCCGTAGAGCTGCTCGCAGCCGGCGAAGAGGGCGGTCGCCTCCCGGAAATGTGCGCGCGGGTGGCGCAGATACACGATGAGTCGGTCGGGCGATCGCTTCGCACGCTGGTTCGGCTCGTCGAGCCCGCGCTCATCCTCGCGTTCGGGGTGATCGTGGGGTTCATCGCCCTCGCGATGCTGCAGGCCGTGTACAGCGTGAACGCGGGGGTCCTGTGAGGGAGCGACGAACGATTTCCAGTGGATCGTCAGGCGGGACGCACTATCTTGAGGACATGGCGCACCCCAGAGTCTCGCGTGGTGGGTTCACGCTTCTCGAGATCATCGTCGTCATCATCGTTCTCGCGCTGCTGGCGGGACTCGTCGCCCCGCAGATCTTCGGCCGGCTCACCGAGGCGCGCGGCACCACCGCCCGGACCCAGATCGAGCTCCTGGGCACGGCGCTCGACAACTATCGCCTCGACAACGGCGCGTACCCGACCACGGAACAGGGGCTCCAGGCGCTCCGGGAGAAGCCGGCGCGCGCCCCGGTCCCCGGCAACTGGCGCGGCCCGTACATTCGAAAGGCCGTGCCTAACGACCCCTGGGGTCGCCCCTACCTGTACCGGTTTCCGGGGGAACGCAACGCCACCAGCTATGACCTGAGGACCCTCGGGCGAGACGGACAGCCGGGTGGCGCCGGCGAGGACGCCGACATTGGCGGCGAGACCTGACGACCCGTCCTGGCGGATCCGGCCACGCGCGCAGCGCGCCGACGCGGGCCGTTGATCCGCGGGCAGCGGCCAGCGTGTCCGGGTGTCCCGGAGTTGCATTTTGCAACGGGATTCTGCGCGGCGTCCGGCCTTGCGCCTGCGGCTCCTCCGACGGGGGCCTCTGAATCACGGCGGGTCTGTGGCCCGTGACACGCCGCTCGGGGTGAGCGCCCTGCAGTGTGTCAGGATCATTGACCGTTGACCTGTGGCCGCGGACCCTGACTGCTGGCATCGCAGCTCACAGTGCGCCGGCGGGTTTAACCAGATCGATGGTTGACGCGTCTCTTGATATCGCCGGGGAGGGCGACCCCGGCGTCAGGCACGGACCGACTTTGGAGACCTCATGTCAAGTCGCAAGGTGGAAGGAGAAGCCACGACGATCGACGTGTCCGACGACGTCTGTCCCGACGCCAAGTCGTTCACGTCGCGTCGCCGCTTCTTCACGGCGGGGGCGTCCATCGCCGCCGCCAGCCTGTTGAGTACGCGCGCCGCCTCGGCGCAGGGGACCGGAACCGGCACACGCCGTGACATGGTGCGGCGCGTCCTCAGGAAGACGACGCGCCCCGAACCGGGCCCCGCCCGCAGCACACTGGTTTCCGCAGCGGCGTATGACAGCGCCCTCTCCAAACTCGTCCGCCGCATCACCAACGGCGTCACGGCGGACGAAATGACCCTGGCGCGGAAGTTGGGCTTCGCCGGGTACCTCAACTACCAGCTCAACTGGTCGAAGATCGACGACAACGCCGTACAGACGTATGTCGCGACCAACTACCCGCTGGCCCTGCAGGATTCCGCCCAGCTCTACTCGCTGGATGCCGGCACGGTGCAAACCCAGTTCATCAATGCCACGCTCTACCGCGCTGCGTTCAGCAAGCGCCAGCTGTACGAGCGCATGGCCGAATTCTTCAGCGATCACTTCAACATCGAGTACGCGAACGTCCAGTACATGAAGGTTCCGGACGAGCGCGACGTACCGCGCTTGTACGCGCTGGGGAAGTTCCCGGACATGGTGCGCGCCAGCGCGCATTCGCCGGCCATGCTCGAGTACCTCGACAACACGCGCAACCGGCGGAATAACGTCAACCAGAACTACGCCCGCGAGCTGATGGAGCTGCACACCGTTGGCGTCGACGGCGGTTACACGCAGAACGATGTCGCCGAGTTGTCCCGCTGCCTGACGGGTTGGACCATCGCGTCACGCGGCGTCGCGTTCACTTTTGACCCCAACGGTCACGACTGGAACCAGAAAGTGGTCTTGGGCCAGGTGATCCCGTCCCAGCCGTCGAACTCCGGCCAGCTCGGCCTCCGCGACGGCGACATGATGATCGACTACCTGGTCGCGCACCCCAATACGGCGCGGTATGTGTCGAAGAAGATGCTGCGCTGGCTCCTCCGCTACGATCCGAGCGAGGAGCAGATCCAGTCGGTGGCATCCGTGTACTCGAGCACGCAGGGCGACATACCGTCGATGATCCGCGCCATCCTCACGCCCGAGAACCTCGTGGCTGCCCCGGCGAAGTACCGCCGGCCGTACACGTACATCCTCGCTTGCCTGCGCTCGACCAACCCCGGCATCCTGCGTCTCCAGAACGTGACCGGCACGTGGCTGCGCACGGTGGGACAGTCGCTCTTTGCCTGGGGGCCTCCGGATGGGTACCCGGATACCGCCGAGTACTGGTCCGGCGGCGCACTGCCGCGCTGGAACTTCGCGCAGTACCTCGCCACGAACACCGCCGATGTGCCGGTGGACATCAACAAGTTCCTGGCGACGCCGACGCCGACCGGCCTGGTCGACGCCATCAACACCGCGCTCTTTGCCGGAGAGATGCCTGACGCGCTGCGATCACAGCTCCTGAGCTATGCGCAAGGCGCCACGCTGACGGCCACCCGGGCCCGCGAGACGCTCGCGCTGGCCATGAGTGCCTCGGCGTTCCAGTGGATGTGACGCGGACCGGGACCTGACGATCAGCAATCACGGACGGTGGCCATGAGCAGCGAACTCCACGACAACTGCGCCTGCAGCGAATACAACGAACTCACGTCTCGACGTGAGTTCCTCATGAAGTCCGGCGGCGCCGTCGGCATCAGCGCGTTCGCGGCCGCCTTCCCGGAGTGGCTTCCGCAGGTGTCCATCGCCGACGCGTTCGTCTCGAACCGCGACGTGGTGGTCTCGATCTTCCTGCGCGGCGGAGCCGATGGGCTCACGCTGTGCGTTCCCTTCGGCGACCCGGAGTACTACACGGGCCGTCCGACGCTCGCCATCCCGAGGCCGGACAGTTCGGCCACCAACAAGGCCATCGCGCTCGACAACATGTTCGGCCTCCCGCCGAACCTCAGCGCGCTGTTCGCCGCGTATCAGGCCGGCAACCTCGCGATCATTCACGGCGCGGGACTGACCTACAACACCCGCTCGCACTTCGACGCGCAGCGCTTCATGGAAGTCGGGAAGTCCAACGACCCCACCGTGAACACCGGCTGGCTCGGGCGCCATCTCGCGACGAGCACCCCCGTGCGCTCCGACGCGTCCCTTCGGGCGATCGGGTTTTCCGATGGCCTGGTCGACACGCTCAAGGGCGGTCCAAAGACCCTGCCGATTCCCAACCCCGCCGCCTACGGACTGAGTGGAAGCACCTCGACCAGGAACGAACGAATGAACTGGCTCCAGTCGGAATACGCGACGACGATCGAGCCGGCGAAGACCGCCGCGCTGGACGCCATCGCGACGATCAACCTGCTGGCCACGCTCAACCTCAGCGCCTACCAGCCCGCCAATGGCGCGGTCTATCCGAACAACGGACTCGGGCGCGGCCTCAAAAACACGGCGGGCCTGATCAAGGCCGACATCGGCGTCGAGGCGGCACACCTCGACGTCGGCGGGTGGGACACCCACACGCAGCAGGCCGGCGGCATGGCGACGCGCATGAACGAACTTGGCGGCGCGCTCGGCGCCTTCTGGCAGGACTGCATCGCCAGTGGCCTCGCGCAGAACATCACGGTCGTGGTGATATCGGAGTTCGGACGCAACGTGCGCGAAAACGGCGGCCTGGGCACCGACCACGGACGCGGCACCGCGGTGTTCGCCATGGGACGCCAGATCGCCGGCGGCCGCGTGATCACGAACAACTGGATGAGCCTCGCCCGCGAGAACCTGCAGGATCAGCAGGATCTCAAGGTCAGCGTCGACTATCGCGACGTGCTCGCGGAGATCGTGAAGAACCGGCTGGGCAACAACAACCTCGACGTCATCTTCCCCGGCTTCGTCCCGACGTTCCGCGGGGTCACCAAGGATGCGGTCAGCGCGATCGCGGCGCGGCGGTGAGGCCGAATCGTGTCGCGCTCAGGGTGTGACCGAAACCGCGCCTGTCATTCCCGGGTGCAGGGTGCAGTCGTATGTGAACCGGCCGGCGACGGTGAACGTCCGCGGGACCGTGACGTTGCTCGTCTGGGCGATGTCCTGGGGCGCGCCGGCCTTTCGCTCGAAGACCACGTTATGAATCACCTGCGGGAACTCGAAAAACACCTGCTCACCGACCCTTATCGTCACCTCGAAGGGAATGAAGGAATTCCCGGGCATCGTGACGATGGCGCCGATGCCGGCAGGAAGCACGGTCACGACGCGCGTACCAGCGACGCCCTGAACCGTCGCGGTGATGCTGGTGCTCCCCACGGTGAACGCCGTGACGAGTCCATTGGCGTCGATCGAGGCGATCGACGGCGCGAGCGAGGACCATTGGACCGGGCCGGCACCGCTGATCGTGTTCCCCTGGCCGTTCACCGCCGTGGCCGTGAACTGCGACGTCTGGCCAGGACGGAGCGTTGCGAGCGGTGCGGAAATCTGAACGGCGGCGACCGCGGTGCTCGACACCGGATCGCTCCCCCCGCACGCGGCAACGGAGACAGCGAGCAACAGCCCTGCATGGATAGTGCGGTTCACAGCGCCTCCGTAAACGTGATCGACGTGCCCGGTCGATCGTTCATGGACCGGACACTCCATGAGGGACAACCCCTGAAAGATATTGGTCACAGCTGGTTCGGTACCCCGCTCCCGGTGACCCGCGGCACAGACCGCGTCGCCGGTCGCAGGGCGCGTCGCTGGCTCGCCGGATGCCTAACGGCCCTCGCGGCCTGCGGCGGCGATGGCACCGCGCCGCCACTCCCGGTCGCGTCGGTGCAGGTCACCCCGCCGTCGTCCACACTCTCCCCCGGCCAGACGGCGCAGTTGACCGCGACGACGCTGGACGCGCAGCAACGTGCCCTCGAGAACCGCACGGTGACCTGGTCTTCGACCAACACCGCCGTGGCGACCGTGTCGACCACCGGGCTCGTGACCGCGGTAGCCGTCGGCGGACCGGCGACGATTGTCGCGACGAGTGAAGGTCAGGACGGCTCGGCGACAGTGACGGTGGTCCCGCCACCAGTGGCAACGGTGAGCGTGTCACCCGCGACAACAGCGCTCACACCGGGTGCCGTTGCTCCGCTCGTCGCCACGCCGCGCGACGCCTCCGGGGCACCACTGACCGGTCGAGCCGTGACCTGGACGTCCTCCAATCTGGCTGTCGCCACGGTGTCGGGCGCTGGATTGGTGACCGCCGTGGCTGTTGGTGGGCCCGTCACGATCACCGCGACCAGTGAGGGACAGAGCGCCACGGCAGCCGTGTCTGTTGTCGCACCGATCGTGACGAGCGTTGTTATATCGCCGAACATCGTCTCGGTAGGGACCAGTGGAACGACACCGCTTTTCGCCACAATCCGCGATCAGAACAACATCATCCTGACGGGCCACGTCGTGAACTGGACGACGAGCGACGCGTCCATCGCGAGCGTCACGCAGAATGGACTCGTGTCCGGCATTTCAGCCGGCGGACCAGTGACGATCACCGCGACAAGCGACGGTAAGAGCGGGACCGCGGCCGTGACGGTGACAACCAGCCCTTGCGACGCCAGCACGCCGATCACGATCGGTCAGGCGCTCAGCGGCGCCCTCGCGACCACGGACTGCGCCCTGGACGACGGCTCGTTCATGGACCTGTACCGGCTGCCGATCACAGCGAACGGACGCATCCAGGTCGACGTCTCCAGCACCGCCTTCGACGCGTACCTCATTCTGTTCATCCAGAACCCGGACGGCTCGAAGGTCGCAGTCGGCGGCGACAACAATTCCGGGGGCGGGACCAATGCGCAGATCACGCGAGACGTGATCGCGGGTGAAACGTATCTGATCGGGGCGAATTCCCTGCTCGGCGGCGCGACCGGAGCGTATCAGGTGTCCGTGCAGCAAGGGATGTTCATGGCGGGCGCTGCCCGGGAATCCGCGGTCAGCGGGAACGACGACCAACGGATTGCCCGTTCAAAGATGGAGATGGCGACAAAGGCCTTGCGACGGAAGTAAGTCCGAACAACTCTCAACGTGCCGGGCGTGTCCAACCAGGCGGCCCGACTTCCGGAGAGCATCGTGCGTCGCAGGACAGTCACCCTCGCCGTCGTTGTCGTTTGCAGCAGTGCACTGGCCTGTTCGGCCAGCGATGATTCACCCGGCGGCAACGCCGGACTCATCACCGTATTCGACTCCACGGCGGATACTGTCGTAGCACGCGTCGACGGCCAGGTCCCGGTCTCCGCGCTGCGAAGCATGACCCTGGCGATGCGGATCGCGCCGGCCATGGACGACACATCGCTCTTCACCGAAGTCGCCGACTTCGAGGTCGACGCCGGGAACAGGATCTGGATCTATGATTTCCAGGGCCGACGGATGTTCCTGTTCGACAGCGCCGGCACACTCGTCAGGCGGATCGGCAGGCAAGGGGCGGGGCCGGGAGAGTTCAGCCAGGGGAACGGGATGGCCGCGCTCAGCGATACCGGCCTCGCGATTCTCGACTCGCAGAATGCGCGGATTTCGTTCTTCGCGTCAAACGGCGATTTCAGGACGAGCTTCTCCGTGCCTTCGGGATTCTCGACCACGAACGGACTCATGAGCGACCGGTCGCACACGCTCTACCTGCGGCGCCCGGTGACGCCGCAGCGCGAAGGCGAAATACTGGGCCGGATGGGACTCGTCAGGCTCGGGGTCGATGGTGCGTTCGGCGATTCGCTCGAACCGCCCGATCTTCCCGTCCAGCGCGACACCTACCTTGCTGTGAGCCCGGACGGCAATGGACGGTCGTCCACGTCCTCGTCCTTTGCGCCTAACTACTTCTGGGACTGGCATCCGGACGGCTATTTCGTGGCGGGACACGGCGGGCGATACGAGATCGTCATCGCGCGGCCTGGCGCCAAACCCGTCGTGATCCGCCGCACTGCTACGCCCGTGCCGCTCCAGACTGACGAGCGCTCCGAAGAGAAGGAGCGTATCACCTTCAGCATGCGGCAGACGCAGCCCGGTTGGACCTGGAACGGACCCGAGATTCCGGAGCACAAGGCGCCGCTCACGGGAATCACCGTCGCCCGCGACGGAAACATCTGGGCCAGGGTCGCGGCTCCATCGGAGCGCATTCCTGATGACGAATTGCCGCCACAGCGCGAGAAAGGTCCCCCGGTGCGGCACTATCGCTCACCCGCGGTCTACGAGGTCTTCGCGGCGGACGGGCGATTCCTCGGTCGCGTGCCGATGCCGCCGCGCACAGCACTGATCCAGGCCGACGGGGACTTCTTCTGGGGCGTCATGCGCGATGCCGATGACCTCCCGTCGGTGGTTCGGTTCCGACTGAGCGTGCCCTTCCATCAGGAATAGCCGAAGCCCGGCCGATCGGGGCCGCCCTGCTGGTGTCGTGGTGCGCGTAGCGCGATCTTTTTCGCACCCGCCACCGCAGCCCAGCGACATGACTGCCTTCGACGCCGGATTTCCCCGCTCATCGCGTGTCCACATTGCCCGTGTGCTCTCGCTCGCCGTCTCGCTGGCGGCATGCGCACCGCGTGGCGGCATCGTGACCGCGCCGATCAGCGTGCCGGGCGTTCGGGGAGTGGACGTGGCCTCCGGCCGAGACCTGTCGTTCGACGAGCTCACCAGGCGCCTTGCCGGCGCTGACGTCGTTTTCTTCGGCGAACAGCACGACGATCCGGAAACGCATCGCGTGGAGTTCGGCCTGCTCGATGCGCTCGGCCGCACGGGCCGCCCGGTCATCCTCTCGTTCGAAATGTTCGAGCGCGACGCGCAGCCCATGCTCAACGACTACCTCGCCGGCCGAATGAGCGAGTCCGATTTTCTGGCGAAGTCGCGGCCGTGGGACCGCTACGTCACTGATTACCGCCCGATGGTCGAGCTGGCGAAGGCGAAAGGATGGCCCGTGGTCGCCTCGAACATCCCACGCCCCATGGCGTCAGCCGTCGGCCGCAAGGGACTCGCCGCGCTCGATACGCTGACGCCGATCGAACGTGGCTGGGCGGCGCGCGACATCCAGTGCCCCGAAGACGCCTATCGCGCCCGTTTCATGGAAACGATGCGCGGGCACTCGCCTGGCGGCGCGCTATCGTCACCTGGCGACACGCTGCCCACGGCGGTCGCGACGCGATTCTACCTGGCGCAGTGCATCAAGGACGAGACGATGGCCGAAGCTATTGTCGTGGCCAGGGAGCACTCGCCGAGAAACGCGATTGTTGTTCACTACGACGGCGCGTTCCACAGCG
This sequence comes from Gemmatimonadaceae bacterium, assembly GCA_036507855.1. GTDB lineage: Bacteria > Gemmatimonadota > Gemmatimonadetes > Gemmatimonadales > Gemmatimonadaceae > JABWBJ01. The sequence continues at coordinate 54,211 of DATCIJ010000058.1, forward strand.
ACTACCGGCAGGGCACGGTCGACCGCGCCCGCCGCCGCGCACCGCACCTGCGCCTGGCCGTAATCACCGCCGTTCCGGTCGTCGACCCATCCACGGCCACGCTTGCCGATCACGCTGGCCGAGCGGACTACATAATTTTCACAAAACGCATCCCGCCCAGGCCTGCGAAGTGACGAGTGCAGATTCCAGATCACTTTCAGCGCTAGACTGAGCGAAACAAGGGCTCACGCGGAGGCGCGGAGTGAGCTCTCCGTTCCGCTCCGCGTCTCCGCGTGCCAATCAAAAAGAATATGACAAATCGAACCTTGATCCTCGCAACGTGGTTGGCTGCAGCTCCCGCTGTGGCGCAAGACGCGCCAGCCGATCCCTCGACGCGCCTCATCGCCGCCATCGACGCCAAGGGCACGCATTACTCTGAACTGGCCAAACAGATCTGGTCGTTCGCCGAGGTCGGATACCAGGAGGTCAGGAGCAGCGCGCTGCTCGCAACGGAACTCGAGACCGCGGGCTTCAAGGTCACGCGCGGAGTGGTCGGCATTCCCACCGCCTTCGTCGCGGAATTCGGGAGCGGCAAGCCGGTCATCGGCATACTCGGCGAGTTCGACGCGCTGCCGGGCCTGTCGCAGGATGCGACGCCGCTGCAGAAGGCGATCGTCGCCAATGCCGCCGGTCATGGGTGCGGCCACAACCTGTTCGGCGTTGGTTCCGCCGCCGCCGCGATCGCGGTCAAGGACTGGATGACGGCCAACCGCATAACGGGAACGCTGCGATACTACGGCACGC
>DATCIJ010000059.1:0-14649 GCA_036507855.1 Gemmatimonadaceae bacterium
GTCGTGCTCATCGTGGCGCACTCTTTCGTGTCGAACCCGACCATGCGGACCTTGGCCCCCTCGCCGCCCGTCGGCTGCTTGCCGATCTCGGCGATCCAGATACGGTCCTTGTCGTCGATGGTCATTCCATATGGCTGTGAAAGCGGGCCACCCGGCAGCGCCCATTCGTCGACCTTCTTCGTACGCGGATCCAATCGGCCGACGTAGCCACGAATGAAGTCCGTGTACCAGATCATGTCGTCCGACGAGATCGCGATGCGGCGGTCCCGAGCACGCTCGTTAGGGAGCGGGTACTCGGTCAGCTCCATCGTGTTCGGGTCGATCTTTCCGATCGCGTTGGTCGCGAACTCGTTGAACCAGACGTTTCCCTTCGAATCGAAGGCGATGCCGTAGGGATTCTTGCGACCGTCCATCTTGATGACGTCGACCTTGCCCGACTTCGGGTTCAACCGGCCCACATACTGTGATTGCTGGGCGGTGAACCAGAGGTTGCCGTTCTTGTCCTGGATCATCGTGTGAGGATCCCGAACGCCTTCCGGCATCGGGAACTTCGTTATCTGGCCGGTATTGGGATCCATCCTCCCGATGTGACCCACGCGGTTACCGGTATACCAGATGCTTCCGTCGTTGCCCACGATCTGGCTGTGGGGACCAGTTCCGGGCTCCAGCTCGAAGCGCTTGAACTGACCAGTCCTGGGATCGAGCTTGCCGATGTAATGGCCAGTCTGTCCGACGAACCACACATTCCCCTGCTTGTCCACAGACGGATCACGCGGACGCGTTCTTTCCCATGGCACTTGCCATTCCTGGATCTTCACCGAGTCCAGGCCGCCTTGGAGTGGCAGGGTGGCTGCCGTTAGAATCGCGATTGAGAGCAGCATCGAGCCTCCTCAGAACGGGGAAACAGGAACAGGGACCATGGCACGGGAAATAGCCACGGATTCCTACGCAGGTCAGTATCTTCGCGTTCGGCTGGTCGGGCAAGTCGCAAGCCAGCGGGCTCAGGGTTGTACGCCCACCCCTCCCTGCTTCAACAGCGAGGGGAGGGGGGACCGTACCAATGATGTGCCGGAACGAGGGTTGAGCCGGTTCACCTGATCACTCACGGGAGTTGAGATGTTCGACAGACTGAGAAACAGGGTCATCCAGCTGGTATCGTTGGCGTCGCTGCTCGCGGTGGCGACCGTCCCGGCCGCTGCCCAGGAACGGGTCGACGAGGCCGCCATCGCCCGGATCAAGGCTGAGGGCCTCGAGCGGTCCCAGGTGATGGAGACCGCAAGCTGGTTGACCGACGTCTTTGGCGCCCGGCTCACGGGCTCCCCGAACATCAAGGCCGCCGGCGAATGGGCGGCGAAGAAGCTCACCGAGTGGGGGATGGTGAGCGCGAAGCTCGAGCCGTGGGGGTACTTCGGCCGGGGCTGGACCAACGATCGACTGAGCGTGCAAGTCGTCGCGCCAACGCCGTTCCCGGTCATTGCCTATGCGGCGGCGTGGACGCCGGGCACGAATGGAACGGTCACTGGTGACGTCGTCCGCATTCAGGCCGACAGCGCGCCCGACCTGGAGCGGTACCGCGGCAAACTGCGCGACGCGTTTGTCATGCTCGCGGCGCCGCGCCAGCTCAACCCGCGCTTCACGCCCGACGCCGATCGTTACACCGCGGCGGAGCTCGACAGCATGACGTCGAGGGTTGGACCGCCGGCCGCCGGTGTCGGTCGCGGTGGGCGCGGTGGCGGGCGCGGTGGGGCAGGCGGGGCGGCGAATTTCACCGCGGTCCGCGCCCAGTTCCTCGCTGAGGAAGGGGTCGCGGCGATCCTTCAGTCCGGAAGCGGCAACAGCACTATGGGGACGGTGTTCACAGGCGGCCAAGGTTCGCGGGACCCCGGGAACCCGACGCGCACGTCGACCCTCATCATCGCCGCGGAGCACTACAACCGCATCGCGCGCATCCTGGACAAGGGGACGCCGGTGCGGATCGAAGCGAACGTGAAGAACACGTTCTACGACCAGGACCTGAACGCGTTCAACGTCGTGGCCGAGATCCCCGGCAGTGACCCGCAGCTCAAGGACGAACTGGTGATGCTCGGCGCGCACTTCGACTCGTGGCACGCCGGCACCGGCGCGACCGACAACGCCGCCGGATCGGCGGTCATGATGGAAGCCCTTCGCATCCTCAAGGCCACCGGCCTGCCGATGAAGCGCACGGTGCGCATCGGCCTCTGGACGGGCGAGGAACAGGGCTTGTTAGGCAGCCGGGCGTACGTGCGGAACACGTTCGGCAGCCCGACGGATACGGCCGCCCCGCTCAAGCCGGCGCACGAAAAATTCTCGGGCTACTTCAACGTGGACAACGGGACCGGGAAGATCCGCGGCGTCTACCTGCAGGGGAACACCGCGGTAGGTCCGATCTTCACTGAGTGGATGAAGCCGTTCAACGCACTCGGAACGTGGGCGATCAACGCGGGGAACACGGGCGGGACGGATCACCAGTCGTTCGACGGCGTGGGGCTCCCAGGCTGGCAGTTCATCCAGGACGCGGTGGAATACGGCTCCCGGACGCATCACTCCAACATGGACGTCTACGACCGCCTCGTCGCCGACGACATGAAGCACAATGCGACCGTGGTGGCGGCATTCGTGTACCTCGCCGCCAATCGCGACGCCAAGCTGCCGCGGAAAACTCCGCCAAGGGCGGTGCAGTAAGCGCAGAGCGCAAGGCGCAAAGAGGAGGAAGGCGGTTGCCACCGCCGGGTCCGGGGCGCAGGTTTGTGCGTCCCCGCCCGGCCCTCCGCGCGCCTAACGCCTCCTCATGACCGGCACCGATACCGCGTTCCATGCCCTGGCCCGGCGCCGCTGGCGCATCGCCATCACCCTCACGTTGGCGATGGTCGCCATCTACTTCGGGTTCATCCTGCTGGTTGCGTACAACAAGCCGTTGCTCGGCCGATTGGTCTCGCCGGGCCTGAGCCTCGGAGTCCTGCTGGGTGCCCTGGTGATCGTGGCGACGTGGATCCTGACGTGGATCTACGTTCGCTGGGCCAACACCCGCTACGACCCCGCGCTGGACGAGCTCCGAACGGGATCGCGTCAATGATCCTGCCTCAGGCCGCGGCCGCCGCCGGTCAGGCCACGCGCATCGGCGAGCCGAACACGGTGGCGATGGCCTTCTTCTTCGGCTTCATCACCATCACGCTGGGCATTACCTACTGGGCGGCCCGGCGCACGCGGACCACCGAGGAGTTCTACGCGGCCGGACGGACCATCAGCGCCGGGCAGAACGGATTCGCGCTGGCCGGCGACTACATGAGCGCGGCGAGTTTTCTCGGCATCGCGGGACTGGTGTCGACCACCGGTTTCGATGGACTGATCTACTCGACCGGCTGGCTCGTGGGCTGGCCGGTCGTGCTCTTCCTCATCGCCGAGCCGCTCAGAAACCTCGGCAAGTACACGTTCGCGGATGTGGTGGCATCCCGGCTCCAGCAGGCGCCGGTCCGGATAGCCGCCGCGATCGGAACGCTGGCCACGGTCACGTTCTACCTGATCGCGCAGATGGTCGGGGCGGGCGGTCTGATCCGCCTCATGTTCGGCCTCACCTACGAGACGGCGATCATGATCGTTGGCGCGGCCATGATGGCGTATGTGCTGTTCGGAGGGATGATCGCGACGACGTGGGTGCAGATCGTCAAGGCGTTTCTGCTGCTGGGCGGCGCGGTGTTGCTCGCCCTGCTCGTGCTCTCGAAGTTCGGGTTCAACCCGGTCCGCCTCTTCGCCGCGGCCGCCGCGCAATACGGTGACGGCGTCCTGGCGCCCGGCCGCCTGGTAGCCAAGCCGCTGGACGCCATCTCACTCGGCATGGCGCTGATGTTCGGGACCGCCGGGTTGCCGCACATTCTGATGCGCTTCTACACGGTGCCCGACGCGCGGGCCGCGCGGACGTCCGTCTTCTACGCGACGGGCCTCATCGGATTCTTCTATCTGATGACGTTCGTCCTCGGATTCGGGGCGATGGTACTGGTCGGCCCCGACGCCATCCGCGCCGTGGACGCAGGGGGCAACATGGCCGCCCCGCTGCTTGCTGAGACGTTAGGCGGCACCCCGTTCCTGGGCTTCATCGCCGCGGTGGCGTTCGCCACCATCCTGGCTGTCGTGGCGGGCCTGACGCTGTCGGGCGCGGCGGCGCTCTCTCACGACCTGTGGGTGAACGTGGCGCGCGGAGGTCATGCCACGCCACAGGAGCAACTTCGTGTCGCCCGCGTCGCGACCATCGTGCTTGCCGTCGTTGCCGTGATGCTCGGCATGACGTTCAAAGGACAGAACGTCGCCTACATGGTCGGCCTGGCCTTCGCCATCGCCGCCAGCGCCAATTTTCCGGCGCTGGTCCTCTCGATCTTCTGGCGCCGGTGCACCACGGCGGGCGTCGTGGCCAGCATGGTCCTGGGAACCGCGGCTACGCTCACCCTGATCTACCTGTCGCCGACCATCCAGGTCGACATTCTGAAGCACGAGTCGGCGCCGTTCCCGCTCCGCAACCCGGCGCTCATCACGATGCCGCTGTCATTCTTCGTTGCCATCGTGGGGTCGCTGCTTACGACGAACGCGGTGGAGCAGACCGGGTACGCGCGCGTCGAACGGGAGATGCACATGGGGCACTAGGGCAAAGGGCAGAGGGCGATGGGGAGGGGGTTATTCTCCCATCTCCCATCTCACATCTGGTAGTTTTCCTCCCCTATGCCTGTCGACCGGAATCGGTTTCCCTTTCTTCCTGAACGAATAGAAGGCCTGGCTGACGTCGCCACGAACGTTTCGTGGAGTTGGAAGCGCGACGCGCGACGGGTCTTCCAGGTGCTCGACGAATCGCTCTGGCACCTCACGAGGCACAATCCCATCGCCATCCTGCGCCGGATCGATCCGGGGCGGCTGAGTGATTGCGCGCGTGACCCGCGATTCCTGGAAGCCTACGACGGCATGATGGCGGAATACCAGCGCGAGCAGGGCTGGCAGGATACCTGGTTCGCCGCGGAGCACGCCGACCTCACACGCGAGCGACCGGTCGCCTACTTCTGCGCCGAGTTCGGACTGCACAACTCGGTGCCGATCTACTCAGGCGGCTTGGGCATTCTGGCCGGAGATCACTGCAAGGCTGCGTCCGATCTTGGAGTTCCTCTCATTGGCGTGGGGCTCTTCTACACGAGGGGCTACTTCGACCAGAAGCTCCGCCTCGACGGCTGGCAGGAGGATTCTGACGAGAAGTTCGACATCGTCAACGCGCCGCTCGAGCGCGTCTACGGGCAGAGCAGGGAGCCATTCCTGGCGCGCGTGTCGACCAACGGACGAGAGGTGGCGATCGGCGCGTGGCGCATGCTGGTGGGGCGCGTGCCGGTCTACCTCCTGGATACCAATCTGGAACAGAATCACGAAGAGGATCGTGACCTCACCTCGAAACTGTACATCGGCGGACCCGAGGTGCGGCTCAAGCAGGAGTGGATCCTTGGCGTTGGCGGCGTGCGCGTGCTGCGCGCGCTGGGCGTGGACCCGGCGGCCTGGCATGCCAATGAGGGTCACGCCGCGTTCATGATGGTGGAACGGATGCGCGAGCTGACGACGCGCGGGGTTCCGTTCGATGAGGCGGCGCGCCAGGTGAGGGCGCGAAGCGTCTTCACCACGCACACGCCGGTACCGGCGGGACACGACACGTTCACGTTCGAAGATCTGGCCCACTGCTCCGGCGACATCTGGGATGAACTCGGGGTGAGCCGCGAGACGTTCTTCGAGATCGGCACGCATCCCACCGAAGAGCCGGGACGCTTCCACATGACCGTGGCGTCGCTGCGGTTGTCGAAACACGTGAATGCCGTTTCGCGAAGGCATGGTGACGTGTCGCGACAGATCTGGGCCCCGCTCTGGCCAGATCGTGACTCGACCCGCGTGCCCATCGGCCACATCACGAACGGGGTGCACGCGCAGACCTGGATGGCCCGCGAAATCGCCGAGCTGCTGGACGGCTACTTCGGCTCCGACTGGCCTGAGCGAGCGAGCGACGTGTCGATGTGGGAGACGGTGCGCGACGTCGATGAGGCCGCGCTATGGCGCGTTCACGTGACGCTGAAGGTCGCGCTCATGAACTTCATCCGCGAGGAAGCGCGCCGCCGCTGGGCTCGGCACTGGAAGGAAGCGACGCACGTGGTCGGCGCCGGCACGCTCCTCAGCCCCGACGTGCTGACCATCGGGTTCGCCCGACGTTTCGCGACGTATAAACGCGCCGACCTCATCTTCCGGGACATCGACCGGTTGCGGGCGCTGCTGGTGAACTCGGCGCGCCCGGTGCAAATCATCTTTGCCGGGAAGGCCCATCCCGCCGACACGCCCGGCAAGGAGGTCCTGCGCGCCGTGTACGGTTTCACCCGTGACGCCGGGTTGGAGGGACGCGTGGCGTTCCTCGAGGACTACGAGCTGCACCTCGCGCATCGCCTGGTTCAGGGGGTGGACCTGTGGCTCAACCTGCCTCGCGTGCCCATGGAAGCCAGCGGCACGAGCGGGATGAAGGCGGCGCTGAACGGGGTGCCGCAGCTCTCGACGCTCGATGGGTGGTGGCACGAGGCCTACGAGGGGCTGAATGGCTGGGCCATTCCACCGGCATCGACTCGTGCCACGCCTGACGAGTGGGATGCCGAGCGGTTGTACCGGCTGCTGGAAGAGCAGGTGGTGCCGGCGTTCTACACGCGGGACGAACAGGGCCTCCCCAGTGCCTGGATACAGAAGATGAAGCACGCGCTTCGCGTGGCGGGGCAGCAGTACACGGCGCGCCGCATGGTGTCGGAGTACGTGCGGCAGTCATATGCGGCGGCGATGCACGGTGACGGCGGTCCCGACGATCCGCCAACGGCGTAAGAGTCGCATGGAAGGCCGTCGCCGGCGCACGCCGCCCACCGTAACTCCGCCATCCACGATCCCGATCGCGGCGCGGCCGGCCGTCGCGCCGGCGCCGCCGCCGTACCCGCTGACGTCGGGTCCGGGCAACGAGCCGGTTACCGTCGTTCACCTGGCGGCCGAGCTGGCGCCATTCGCGCGCACCGGCGGCCTGGGTGAGGCGGTTTCGAGCCTGGCGCACTACCAGGCAAGATCGGGGATCACGTCGATCATCATGATGCCGCTGTATCGCCAGGTGGTTGACGTGGCCACGGACCTCGAGCCCGTCGGCGATGCGTTCCCGGTGCAGGTCGGTCCGCGCCGTGAGGAGGGGCGGCTCTTTGAATCGCGCGCCCTGATGGACAACCCCCGCCAGGGCAAGCCTCGCATCCTCTTCATTCATAACGCGGAGTACTTCGGTCGCGAGCACATTTACGGCGACAGCCGCGGCGATTATCGCGACAACCACCGGCGCTTCGCGTTCTTCTGTCTGGCGGCGCTGAATGTCCTGCCCAGGGTCGCCAGGGCGCCGGTGTTGCTGCATGCCCACGACTGGCACGCGGCGCTGGCACCGATCTACCTGCGCGCATATGACTCGAATCCGGATCGCGAGTTCTACCGCCGGACGTCGTCAGTGCTCACGGTGCATAACGCGGGCTTCCAGGGTCATTTCCCTACCGACGCCATGGCCGAACTGGGGCTGCCATGGGAGTTGTACAACTTCTCGCAGCTCGAATGGTACGGCCGCGTCAACCTGCTCAAGGGCGGACTGGCGTTCGCCGACGCGGTCACGACGGTGAGTCCATCGCACGCGCACGAACTGCGCACGCCGGCGGGAGGTTTCGGGCTTCACGACGCGTTCATCGGCTTGCGCGAGCGCTTCGTCGGGATCGTGAACGGCATCGACCAGCACGAATGGAATCCGGAGACGGACCCGATCATCACCTCCCGGTACTCGCGCGAGAACCTGTCGGGCAAGAAGCGATGCAAGGCGGCGCTTCAGCGCGTCTTCGGACTGCCGCAACGATCACGCGTCCCCATCTTCGGGATGAGCGCGCGAATGGTCTACCAGAAGGGCCTGGACCTGATCCTGGGCAGTCCGCGGTTCCTGTCCCTCGACGCGCAGTTCCTGTTCCTGGGCCAGGGTGAGAGGAAGTACGTCGACATCCTGACCGAACTGGCGTTGCGCGCGCCCGGGCGGATTGGCGTCCAGACGAATTTCACCGGGACGCATGAGCACCGCCTGATGGCCGGCGCGGACATGATCATCATGCCGTCGCAGTACGAACCGTGCGGACTGACGCAGATGCGGGCGCAGCGTTACGGGTCGCTGCCGGTCGCGCGGAAGGTCGGCGGCCTGGCCGATACCATCGAGGATGGCGTCACGGGTTTCCTGTTCGACGGATTCTCCACGAACGAGTTCCTCGCCGCCTGCGTGCGCGCGATCGACTACTATAAGCATCCCGAAACGTGGCAGGAGATGCAGCGGGAAGCGATGTCGCGCGACTTCGGATGGGACCGTTCGGAGCAGAAGTATCGTGACCTGTACCGTCGCGTGCTGGCGTCTCCCCGCTTTCGCCGCTAGTGCCGTTCCAACTTGTTCGGGCCAAGGAAGGATGCCGAATGCACTTTCTTCACGTCTCGCCACGTCACTCGCCCACATTCGGTGAAACAAGTTGGAACGGCACTAGCCCATGAGCCAGATGGACGTGGTGGTGATGCTCCACAGCCACCTGCCGTACGTGCTGAATCACGGGCGGTGGCCGCACGGCAGCGACTGGATCTGCGAAGCGGCGATCGACACCTACCTGCCGCTGGTGGAGAAGTTCAGGACGCTCGATGCCATGAACATCGCGGCGCCGGTGACGATCGGGTTCACGCCGATCCTCGCCAACCAGCTCGAGCACCCGGCGTTCGTGCAGGAGCTCGAAGCGTACTTCGACCAGCGGCTCGGTTTCTGCGACGAGGCGCCGGCGTCGCTCGAGTCGACTGGCGACAGCCACCTCCTGCCGCTCGTCGAGTACTGGCGCTCCCGCCTGGTGCGCCTCCGCCTGCTGTTCCACGAGATCGGACGCGACATCCCGCGCGAATTCCGCCGCTTGCAGGACGCCGGACGCCTCGAGGTGACGTCATCGGCGGCCACCCATGGCTTCCTCCCGCTGCTCAAGCGCGACGAGAGCATCCGCCTGCAGCTCGCGTTAGGCGCCGCCGAACACCGGAGGATATTCGGCCGGCCGGCTGAAGGATGCTGGCTGCCCGAGTGCGCGTACCGGCCGGGCGGCGCCTGGACGCCGTTCGGCCAGGTCGCCGGTGACCGGGAGGGCATCGAGACACACGTGGCGCGCTCCGGGTTCAGGTACTTCTTCGTCGACTCGCACATGGCGCGCGCGGGCAGCCCGCTGGGCGTCTACGGCGAACTGTTCGCCGGTGAGACCGTGCGCCTGGCGAGGGAGAAGAAGGGGAAGGAAGTCGCGGCCGTGCACACGCCGTACGAGGCTTATCGGGTGACCGACGCGACCGCGGCGCGACCGGTAGCCGCGCTCGTGCGCGATCCACGCTCATCGATGCAGGTCTGGAGCCGACATGGCGGATATCCCGGCGCCGCGCCCTACCTGGAGTTCCACAAGATCCGCTGGCCTGGGGGCCTCAAGCTGTGGCGCGTCAGCGAACCGGGGACGGACCTTGGCAACAAGACGCCCTACGAGCCCGACAGTGCACGGCGTCAGGCGACCGACCACGCGACACACTTTGCGCATTTGCTCGACCAGGTGGCCAAAGGGCAAGGGGCAAAGGGCGGGAATGTGATCGTCGCGCCATTCGACACGGAGTTGTTCGGGCATTGGTGGTTTGAAGGCCCCGACTTCCTGGGCGACCTGTACGCACAACTGCCGCAGTTCGCGAGTCTGCGTGCGACGACCGCCGGTGGCCACTTCGACGCACATGCACCGCGATCGGGGCTGAGACTCGCCACCGGGTCGTGGGGGGCGAACGGCGATTTCTCGATGTGGAACGGACCCCTCGTGGAATGGACCTGGCCAGTCGTCTGGGAGGTCGAGGATCGATTCTGGTCGCTGGCCCCTCGCGCCCTCGCGGATGGACGCACGCACGAGATCCTGGCGCAGGCGGCGCGATCCATGCTGCTGCTGCAATCGTCTGACTGGCAGTTCATCATCTCGACCGGCGAAGTGGAGGACTATGCCATCCGCCGGTTCAATGGGCACGCCGGCGACTGCGCGCAATTGCTCGCGGCGCTGGAGGAGGCGCTGTCCGGAAAAGACGTTGATGGCGGAGTCAGGCTCGCGCATGAGTTGCGGCGGCGTGATGATGTGTTCCGGAACATCGTGCCTTCAATCCAGGCAGCGATCAGCGATCGGCGATCAACGACCAGAGTTGACGTCCGCTCGCCGGCTGCTGATCGCTAGTCGCTAACCGCCGATCGCTGTGTTTTCCGTCGTCATCCACGGTCATTTCTACCAGCCACCTCGTGAGGAGCCTTTCCTCGACGAGGTGGAGGCAGAGCCGTCGGCGGCGCCATTCCATGACTGGAACCAGCGGATCGAACGGGAGTGCTATCGGGCGGTCGTGGCAGCGCGCATCACCGAGAGCGATGGGCGGATCTCGCGGCTGGCCAACACGCTGGAGTCCATCTCGTTCAATTTCGGACCCACGCTGCTCGAATGGATGGAGCGTGAGGCCCGACCGACGTATGAGTTGATTCTTGCCGCCGACCAGGAGAGTTCGAAGCGCCTGGGTGGACACGGCAACGCGATCGCCCAGCCATATCATCACACCATCCTGCCGCTGGCCACGCGTCGTGACAAGCGCACCGAGGTGCGCTGGGGCATCGCCGATTTCCGCCGGCGATTTGGTCGTGAACCTCAGGGCATGTGGCTGCCCGAGACCGCGGTGGATCTCGAGACGCTCGAAGTCCTCGCCGAGGAAGGGATTCTATTCACGATCGTCGGGCCGCATCAGGTGAAGAGTGCGCCAAGCGGCGGCCGCCCGGGATTGTGCCGGCTTCCCGGAGGAAAGTCGATCGCGCTTTTCGTGTACCGTGGCGACTCGTCGCATGCTGTGGCGTTCGGCGGCGCGTTGCACGACGGAGTCGCCTGGGGTCGCGCCCTGGCCGACGCCGCGGAGTCGGCCGACGCGCCCGTCGCTGTCAGCGCTGCCGAGTCGACGGAGCCACGGAAACGCACGCCCCGTTCGACGCCGACCGGGACGGCGGTGCCGGCGCGGGATTCGCTGGTTTCCATCGCGACCGACGGCGAGACGTACGGTCATCACCACAAGTTCGGGGAGATGGCTTTGGCTCGTGCGCTCGACGAGCTTCGCGCGCGGGGGATCCGCCTCGAGAACTTCGGTTCGTTCCTGGCGCGTACTCCTTCGGTCGACGAAGTCGAGCTGGTGGCGCCGACGTCATGGAGCTGCGCGCACGGCGTCGGCCGCTGGAAGGAGAATTGCGGGTGCCGCATCGATGCGCAGCGCTACCCATCGCAGGCCTGGCGCACGCCATTGCGGACCGGCCTCGAGACGCTGGCGGCCTCGCTCCACGACATCTACGAGCGCGAAGCCATCCGCCTGATCGCTGATCCCTGGGAGGCGCGCGACGCCTATGGAACCGTCGTGGCGTCCGATGCGGTCGCGCTCGAACGATTCACCAGGTCGGTGGCGGCCGGTGCGCGCACGGCCGACGACCTCGTTCGCGCGCGTGAACTGCTCGAACTCGAACGCGACGCGCTGCGCATGTTCACGTCGTGCGGGTGGTTCTTCGACGACATTGGAGGGATCGAGCCGCGCCAGGACCTTCGGTACGCGGCTCGAGCGATCGCGCTCGCCGGGCCCGGCGCGGCTGCCGCGGAGGCAGCGTTCGTCGAGACACTCGCTGGCACGGCAAGCAACGACCGCACGGCAGGCACAGGGCGGGACATCTACCTCCGAACGGCGCGGCCGGCGTTCCCGGCGCCAATGCGACATGCGGCCGCGGCGGTCGCCGCCAGGCACGTTGCTCCCAGCGATCGCAAGCGGTTCACCTCGGCCACCGTGGAGATCGACGACGACTGGGTGAGTGTCGTCGACCGGCGCACCGGAAGGCGCCATGATTTCCGTTGGCGGGTGACTGCGCAGTCGGTCACCGACCTCACCATCGAACTCACGGGCGTGAACGGGGATGTGCACGCGCTGCATCTGGCCCATCTGCCCGAACGGTCGCGCCTGGCCATTCGCGCCGTGCTGCGGAAGTCGATGCTTCCGCGAACGCTCAGCGCCGAGGAACTCGATCAGCTGACGTCGGGCGCCGCAACGATGGGTGGACTGCTGCGCGTGGCGCTCATTCGCGCCATCGAGCGCCTCGAAATCGAAGATGATCCGGCGGTCGTCCGTCTCGCGCTGGACCTCGTCGACCTCTTCGAGCAGTTCGAAGCGAGGATCCCGTTCGACGCGCAGTCCGCGTTCTGGCGCATATGGATCAACTCGACGCCCGCACGCCAGGCCGAGCTCAATGTTCTCCGTCACCGTCTCGGTTTCGCGGAAGTGACGCCGCAAGCCGACGGAGCGGCGGGATGAGCCAACAGCCGATTCGCTTCTGCTTTGGACTCCACCTGCACCAGCCGGTGGGAAACTTCGGGTACGTCTTCGAGCAGCACGTGCGCGAGGTCTACCGTCCGTTCCTCGAACACGTGCGGAAGCAGTCGTTCTTCCCGATTACGCTGCACGTTTCGGGTCCACTGATCGAATGGCTCGACCAGCACGAGCCGTCGCTGCTTGACGACATCGCCGACCTGGCCAGCGACGGTCGTGTTGAACTGCTCCTCGCCGGGTTCTACGAGCCGATCCTGGCGGCGCTTCCCAGAGCCGATCGCCTGACGCAAGTGGGATGGATGCGTGACGCGATCAAGCGACGACTGGGCACGGAGGCAACCGGGCTGTGGCTGACGGAGCGCGTCTGGGAGCCCGACCTCGCGGCTGATCTTCATGACGCCGGCGTGAAGTTCGTGCTCGTCGATGACCGGCACTTCCTGGCCAGCGGGTTTGCGCGTGAGCGGCTGCACGCGCCATTCAGGACGGAGCATGACGGGAAGCAGGTCGCACTGTTTCCGATCGACGAACGACTGCGCTACCTGATTCCGTTCCAGCCGCCCGAAGAGACCGTGGCGTACCTGCGCTCGCTGCGCGCGCATGGTCAGCGGCTCGCCGTACTCGCCGACGATGGTGAGAAGTTTGGCGGATGGCCGGGCACTCGTGAGTGGGTCTACGGCAATGGGTGGCTCGATCGCTTTTTTGTGACGATGCGTGAAGTGATCGAATCCGGGGAAGTCGTGCTCTCGCGATTCGATGACGCGCTCAACGCGGTGCCGAGCGGCGGGCTCGCCTACCTGCCAACGGCGAGTTATCGCGAGATGGAGGGGTGGTCGCTTCCCACGCCGGCCGCGCTCCGATTCCTCGCGCTCGAAAAGGAGCTTGGCGATGAGCGGCTCAGATCGGACGGCGCGCTGGTCCGTGGAGCTCACTGGCGCAACTTCCTGGTGAAGTATCCGGAATCGAACCGGATGCACAAGAAGGCGCTGGCGCTCTCACAACTCTGTCGCGAGCGCGGCGATCCTGAGGGCCCGCGGCGCGCCATAGGGCGCGCGCAGTGCAACGACGCATACTGGCACGGCGTGTTTGGCGGCCTGTATCTGCCTTTTCTCCGGGCCGAGATCTGGAGGAACCTGGCGGCGGCCGAGGGCGAGCTCCGTGACGGCGAGTCGCTGCAATGTGAATCGATCGATCTGGATGGCGATGGCCACGACGAACTCTGGATCCACTCCGCGCGCTACTCGGCGCTCGTGAGTCCCGCGCGGGGAGGCGCGGTGGAGGAACTGACTCGGTTTGCCCTGGGCGAGAACCTGGCCGACATGCTGACGCGCCGGCGCGAGGCATATCACGTAACGGCTCTGGTCACGGCCACCAGCGATGAAGGCAACGCCGATGCGGACACTGCCGATGCCTCGTCGGCTCCGAGCATTCACGACCTGGAAGGATCGCTCTCACTCGGGGAGCTGCCACCCGCCGACCTGGACGACAGGGCGTTGTTCATCGAGCGCGTGTTGCCGGGGATCGTCAGGCTCGAGTCCTATGCGCGCGCGGAGTATCAGCCGCTGGCAACCACGGCGCGTCTCGCAATGAGGGTGGAAGTCGAGTCCGGCGCCGAGGCGCTGACCATAACCCTTCGCGCGAGCGACAACTCGCTGACGAAGCAGCTGACATTCTTCCCTGATGGCAGGGTGCGCGCGAAGTTCTCGTGGCCAGCGTCACAGTTTCCGGCGGATGCCTGGTTCACGACCGAGATCTCCGTGTCGCGGCCGATACACCTGAAGACAGACGCGCACGCCACGGTGTGGGAGCACGCGATAGAGACCATTGCCAAGTCGGAACGCGGACTCGACAGAACATTGCAGGGAACGGCGTATCTGGTCCGTTGGCCGGTGCATCTGGAAAGCGCTGAGGTGGAGGTGACCTGACCATCTCAGACGTGATCGGTTCGCGGTGTATCTGACATCTTCCATCTCACATCCGGATGTTCGTCGTTTTCGCCGCGCCCATGCTGTCGGAAAACGCCGTGAGAATGGTGGAAGCGGCGGCCACGCTTTACGGCGTGCGGCTTGGGGTCATCACGCACGATCCCGCCGATGCACTGCGTCACCTGGAAGGCAGCGTGGCGCACTGGCGAGTCCCGGACATCCTGAATGTCGACCAGCTCGT
>DATCIJ010000060.1:0-2887 GCA_036507855.1 Gemmatimonadaceae bacterium
CGGCAAGCGTTGGATCGTGACGGCTGCGGCGCTGGCCGCGCTCACGATCGGTGTGTCCCCGGGCAGTCGGGACGTCTCGGCGAAGACTCGGTTCATCGGCAGCGACCACATCGTGTCGTGGGAGACGCTGCCCGAACAGACCGGTCAGATGTGTCTGTGGCCGGACGACGCCTCGTATCAGGCGGGCGGCGGCGGCGCGGGAGCGGCCCAGACCTCGACGTCGTACTCGCAGCCCGATCGGGTGATTCGCGACCGCTATCCGTCATTCAGCTCGATTGCGGTCGATCTCGCCAGGGATCAGGTTGTGGTCACCGATGAGAACCTCTTTCAGGTCCTCTTCTTCAGCCGCACCGAAAACAACGCACCGAATCAGGTCGCCAAGCCGCTGCGCATGATCGGAACGCAGTGGGACGCATCGCTGATGTCGCGCGAGGAGTCGAAGACGAAGATCGAGTTCCAGTGCGGTCTGTACATCGATCCGCGCAACGGCGACGTGTACGCGGTGAACAACGACACGCAGGACACGCTGGTCATCTTCTCGAACGAGCAGGTGGGCAACGTCGCGCCGCACCGGGAGATCCACACGCCGCACGGCACCTTCGGCATCACGGTTGACGAGGCCGCGCAGGAGGTCTTCCTCACAGTCCAGCACGACAGCGCGATCGTGGTCTACAAGAAGGGCGCCAGCGGGGAAGAGCCGCCGCTCCGGATGCTGCAGGGCGATCGCACCCGGCTCGCAGACCCGCACGGCATTGCGCTCGATGGCAAACGCGGCGTGTTCTACGTCACCAATCACGGTTCGGTCCATTCGACGAGCCGGGACGAAGGCGGGAGGCTGACCGCGCAACAGCGTGAGGAGGCGTTGAAGCTGGTGAACTGGCCGCTCGAGCGCGATTTCGCCGTCCCCGGGTCGGGCCGCACGCTGCCGCCCGCGATCACCGTCTATGCGAAGAACGCGAGCGGTGACGCGGCGCCGCTTCGCGTCATCGAGGGTCCGCGCACCGGCCTGAACTGGCCCACCGGGATCGCGGCCGATCCGGACCGCGGCGACATCTACGTCACCAACGACACGACCGATTCGATCCTCGTGTTCGATGCGGAGGCGTCGGGCAACGTGGCGCCGAAGCGCATCCTGAAGGGGCCGAGGACCGGCTTGAAGAATCCCACCGGCCTCGCGCTCGACTTCAAGAACAACGAGCTGTGGGTGGCGAACTTCGGCGCCCACACCGCCACCGCATACCGTATGAACGCGTCGGGCGACGCGGCTCCGCTGCGCACCATTCGCGCCGCGGTCCAGGGTACGCCGTCGTTGATGATCGGCAATCCCGGCGCGGTGACGTTCGACACGAGACGGGAGCTGATCCTCACACCGAATTGAGTGGCCCACCCGCAGATCGCGGCGTTCGCCAGGTTGGCGAACGGACAAGTGGAACCGGTTCGGCGCATTGAAGGACAGACGACCAGGCTCAGCCGGACGATGCATGGCATCGCCTACGACAACGTCGCGGATCGCATTATCGTGCCGGCGCAGTTCAGCCAGTCGATTCTCAGCTTCCGTGGCGATGCCGCGGGCGAGGAGCCGCCGGTCCGTCACATCCAGGGGCCGCACACCGGGCTCCGCAGGCCGGATCGGCTGGCCGTCGATCCGATCCGACAGGAGATTTTTGTCTCAGATGGAGGGGTCCTCGTCTTTCCGGCCGACGCAAATGGCGATGTGGCGCCGATACGGGTGATCCGCGGTCCGGACACGCTGCTCGGTGACGGGGGTGGCGGGCCGATTGCGGTCGACCCGGTCACCGGCACGGTGATCGTCTCGACGCGGCGCCGTCTCCTGATGTTCGACGTCGCGGCCAACGGCAACGTCAAGCCGCTGCGGGTGATCAGCGGCCCCGATACAGAAGGCGGCATGTACGCGGCGGCCTACAACGGCCTGGTGTTCGCGCGCACCGCCTCCAATGCCATCGGTGTCTGGAGCGTTAACGACAACGGGACCGTCCCCGCGCGGTTCAAGATTGGCCAGGGCGTCAATGTCGAGACGCGCGGCGTGACGATCGATCCGAAGAACCAGAGCGTGATCGCCACGGACAAGGACCTGAACGCCGTCCTGACCTGGCGTGTCCCGGAAGTGTTCGCACAAGCGACAGGAACCAGAACGAATTAGATCCCAACTCCCAACGCCCAACGCCCAACGCCCAACTCCCAAACTCCCAATGACCCAAGCGCGTGGGTTTAGGGGATTTGGGCGTTGGGCGTTGGGCGTTGACCTGAGAGGTTTCCATGCGCCGATGTCTTCGACTGGCGTGCGTAGCAGTGGCATCCCTGGTCCTCGTGCCTGTGGCAGCGTCTGCCCAGGCCTCCATCACAGGCGTGATTCGAGATACGTCCGGAGCCGTGCTCCCCGGCGTGACCGTCGAGGCGGCGAGCCCGGCGTTGACCGAGGCGCGCAGGTCCTGACCGTCGAGGTCACCAGGCGCGGACAGCTGAGGCTCCATCGCGCGGACGTCGCGTTCGAGGAAGGCTTTGCGTTCATGCACCCGTTGGCGGTCCGGAAACAGGTCGAGGGGCAGATCAACTGGGGCTACGACGACACGATGTATCAGGCGACGACGCTCAGGGACGGACGAGCCGTGGAACGCAACTTCGACACATTCCAGGTGTCGCGCATCAATGAATATCCGAAACAGGTGAACATCGCGTTCTTCAAGACGAAGCGATGGATCACCGGCGCGGGGGAGGAAGCGATTCCACCGATTCCGCCGGCAATCTGCAACGCGGTGTTCAGGATCACCGGCAAGCGGTTCCGGTCGATTCCGCTCAAGGACCACGACTTGAGCTGGTCCTGAAAGTGAAAAGTTGAAAGTGGAAAGTCGAAAGTAAGTGGAAAGTA
>DATCIJ010000061.1:0-15760 GCA_036507855.1 Gemmatimonadaceae bacterium
ATCCTCGGTCAGGTCGCCCTGATCTACGGGCAGATGAATGAACCCCCCGGCGCCCGGCTGCGCGTGGGTCTCTCAGGCCTCACGGTGGCGGAGTACTTCCGCGACCGCGAGAACGCCGACGTGCTGGTGTTCATTGACAACATCTTCCGATTCACGCAGGCGGGATCGGAAGTATCCGCCTTGTTAGGCAGAATGCCCAGCGCGGTGGGGTACCAGCCGACCCTGGCCACCGAGATGGGCGACCTGCAGGAGCGGATCACGTCGACCCGCAACGGATCCATCACGTCGGTGCAGGCGATCTACGTGCCGGCCGACGACATCACCGATCCAGCGCCGGCAACCGCCTTCGCGCACCTCGATGCCACGGTCGTGCTTTCACGGGCGATTACAGAACTCGGCATCTATCCCGCGGTCGATCCACTGGCGTCTTCGTCGCGAATCCTCGACGCGCAATACATCGGCGAGCGGCACTACCGCGTGGCCAGCGAGGTGCAGCGCATCCTCCAGCGGTACAAGGAACTCCAGGACATCATCGCCATCCTCGGCATGGACGAACTGTCTGAAGACGACAAGATCGTCGTGGCGCGGGCGCGCCGGATCCAGCGCTTCATGTCGCAGCCCTTTGCCGTGGCCTCGCAGTTCACCGGACGCGAGGGTCAGTACGTGAAGCTCGAGGACACGGTCGCGTCATTCGAGCGGCTCGTTGGCGGGGAGTTCGATCAGTATCCCGAACAGGCGTTCTTCATGTGCGGCGGCGCGGACGACATCGTCCGGAACGCCGAGGCACTCGCCAAGGCGTAACCATGCTCACCGTGTCGGTGATCTCGCCCGAAAGGGTCCTGTTTGAGGGAACGGTGGACAGTCTCGTGGCGCCGGCCTTCGATGGAGAGGTTGGGATCCTTCCCCAGCATGCGCCGATGATGACGTTGCTGGGGAAGGGCGAGCTACGGCTCGGCGCTGACGGCGGCGCTGGCCGATTCCTGATCGAGGGCGGGTTTCTGCAGGTTTTGAACGACGCCGTGCGCGTGGTTACCGAAAGCGCGTCAGAACGCTGAAAACCCCAAGCGCAGGCCCCGAAGAACGCACGGCCCGAAGAGCGCGGCCCAACAAGCGCGAGACCCAGAGAGCGCCGAACCCAAACGGCGCTGAACCCTACGTGCCGCCTTGCGAAGTCAGGCTGTTACGAAGTTCGGCTGTTGCGAAGTTTGGGCTCTGCGAAGTTCGGGCTCTGCGAAGTTCGGGCCCTGCGCCGTTAGAACCCTTCGCGGCGGAGCGCTGAACTCCGGGCGCTGGGTGCCGGGGGCAGAGCAACGTGGTGCCTAACGGCGTAATTCCCGGAGCTGGGCCAGTGCCTCCGGATACAATGGCCGCAGGCGAAGGGCTTCGTTCAAGTGGGCGATGGCTTCTTCGCGGCGTCCGAGGCGGATGAGGGCGTAGGCCAGGTTATTGTGTGCCTCAGGGTTCTGACTTCGCAGTCGCAAGGCCTCGGTGAACTGCTCGGCGGCCTCCGCGTACCGTCGCGCGATCAGGAACGCGATCCCGAGGTTGTTGCGCGACTCGGGATGGAGTGGATTCAGCCGGACGGCTTCCTGAAACTCGCTGATGGCGTCCTCGGTGCGCCCCGTCTGGCTGAGGAGCGTCGCCAGATTGAAGCGAACGCTCGCATCGCCCGGCAGCTCGGCAGCCAGGCGCCGGTAATATGCGATCGCCTCCGCGGGCTGGCCGCGCGCAACGAGCACCTGGCCTTTCGCGATCCGGGCGTCGATGTCCCCGGGCGACGCCGCCAGGGCCTGATCGAGCTGCAGCGACGCCTCGTCGATCCGGCCTGCCCGCAACAGCACGCGGGCCAGATTGACTCGCGCGGAAACGAGCTGCGGGCGGATTCGCAGCGCCGCCTCGAAAGCCCCTCGCGCGTTCCCGTAATCCGCGCGCATGGCGAACGCCGAGCCGAGGGTATTCAGGGCCTCGCTGTTTTCCGGTTCCTGGCCGAGGACCGACTGCAGTTGCACCATGGCATCGTCGGGACGGCCGTCGCGCAGCAGGATCGCTGCGCGATTGACCAGGGCAGGCGTGTAGCCGGGAGCGAGTCGCAACGCCTCATCGGTCTTCGTCCGCGCTTCTTCCACGGCGCCCCGGCGCAGCAGTGCGGCGCCCAGGTTGCCCAACCCCTCGTAGTAGTCCGGCTTCAGCCTGACCGCCTCTCGGTAATGCGCCATCGCGGAATCGGCGTTGCCACGATCGAGCAGCACGTTGCCGAGGTTGTTGTGCGCCAACCAGGCCGACGGATTCTTGCGGAGTGTATCCGTCCATAGCGTCTCCAGGTTGCGATAGACACGCGTCTGTTGCCACGTGAGCACCGCGAAGAGCAGGGGTAGCGCGAATGACGCTCTTTCGACGAGTCGGTTTCTCGCGAGCGCCACGCTCGCGAGAGCGATGACGCCAACGCTGGCCAGATACTGAAAGTGATCAGCGACGAAGGAGAACCGCATCGGATATACGTTCACAAAGCCGAGTGCGGGGAGCAGCGTCCCGCCAAAGAAGAGCAGCGCGACCAGCGGCCCCCGACCGATTCGCTTGCGCAGCCACCAGGCGGAAGCGATCAACGCCGCCGCCCCAAGTGGGAACAGCCACTGAAACCACTGACCGGCGTCGATCTGCCACCGGGGATAGATGAACGTCAGCTCGGAGGGCCAGACAAGCTTCGCGGCATAGAACCAGACTGCGCGCCCCGCGATCAGCGTTCGCTCCACAGGGGTGAATGACCACTCGGGGCCGAACGCTCCTACCCGAGTCCTTTCCATCAAGGCGGTGTTCCACGCCAGCGCGAGCCCGATCGCGAAGAAAGGAATCAGCGGGCGAACGTCGCGCCATTCGATCCGGCCGCGCTTCCACCAGGTGACGAGCAGCATGGCGGCCGGCAGCGAGGCGGCCACTGTCTTGCTGAGCATCGCGCACACGAAGAACGCAAGGGACAGCAGGTACCAGTACCGCGCACGCTCCGGCGTCGCTGGAGTGCTCATTCGTGCCGGCGCTTTTCTTCCCCCCGGTCCGCCACGCTCGGTGACGGGAAGATGATCCGCGAGCGTGTTAAGACGCAGCCACGCGAGGGCGGACGCGAAGTAGAACGGCGCTGCAAGAACGTTTTTTCGCTCTGTTATCCAGGCCACCGACTCCACAGCCACGGGGTGGAGCGCGAAGACCATCGCCGCAAGAAAGCTCCCGGAAACCTGCAGCCTGACGAGGACTCGCCAGAGCAGGATCGCCGCCAGCGCGTGCAGAATGATGTTGGTTGCGTGGTAGCCAGCCGGGTCGAGGCCCCAGAGGTGGCGCTCGATCCAGAAAGACGTGTGCACCAGCGGGTAGTACTGAGGAATCGCACCCCGTTCGAGCCAGATCCGTCGGAGTCCCGAAACGTCGATCAGAGTCTCGTTCCGGGTGACATGGTCATCGTCGTCCCAGATAAACCCGCCCTTCAGCGCCGGGAGGTAGGCGAGCACGGTCACGAGGGCAATCAGCGTACCGAGGATCCACGCCTGCCTTCGGGGAGTCAGCTTGATCATATCGGGGAGTGAGCGCTTGATCTGCTGCATCGGTCGTTCGGGCCGAATGCTAGCGCCGTTCCCCCACGTTCAAGCGTGGTCGCCTCACCGTTCGTTCCGTGAGGCGGTGCGGCGGGTAAGGTTGGTGCGGCGTTCCGACACCAATCATTAGTAAAGGCCGCAGACCGCCATGGACCTGCCGCGGACTTACCTCGGACGAACCGGTTGCATTGGCTCCGCGCTTGCCGCTCAGCGATCGTTTCCTTTGGTCCCCCAAGAAGGGACGTTCATGGCCTCGA
Source organism: Gemmatimonadaceae bacterium (assembly GCA_036507855.1). GTDB lineage: Bacteria > Gemmatimonadota > Gemmatimonadetes > Gemmatimonadales > Gemmatimonadaceae > JABWBJ01. The sequence continues at coordinate 3,839 of DATCIJ010000061.1, forward strand.
AGCAGGTCGTCCCCGGGAGGCGGGGCCGCCCGACGCGAAGTCCGTCCGATGGGCCCAGACACCCCAATCCAGTGCTTGCGGATGCCCGCGTTGACCAACAATATGGGTGCCGTCACCAACCGAGACTCATCCGTGACAGGACGTACCCCGAAACACCTGGGACTCCTGTCGGCGGAGGAGTGTGGTTGGCGCCGTTATTCGTGTTTCCAGAATCGATTCCCCCCACCCGCAAGTGTTCGCCCTCTGCGAGCGCGCGCGATTACACAGGACCCCTGTCAGCGCGGGGCTGGCAGGATACGGAACAGCCCCTCACCCGAGAGGAACACATGACCAGGTTCCGTCGCAGCAGTCGTCTGGCGAGCGTGCTCGCCGGACTCGCGACGACCGTGCTTGCCAGCACGGCGTTCGCACAGGGTGCTGTCATCACCGGGACGGTGAAATCCACGCAGGGTCAGAACCTGCAGGCGGTCAGCGTCCGGATTCCCGACTTGAATGTCTCGGTCGGCAGCGGTGAAGACGGCGTCTATCGCATTACGCTCGCTCCCGAGCGCGTCCGCGGTCAAACGGTGACGCTGTCGATTCGCGCCATCGGCTTCCGACCGCAGACGAAGCAGATCACGATCACGGCCGGCACCCAGGACCATGACTTCACGCTCGAAGTCGACGTCAACCGCCTGTCCGAAGTCGTGGTGACTGGCGTGACCGGTGCGACCGAGACAAGGAAGCTTGCGTTCACGGTTGACAAGGTCGACCAGTCGAACCTGCCGGTGCCGGCGACCAGCGCGCTCCTGTCCCTCCAGGGGAAGGTGGTGGGCGCGCAGGTGGTGACCCCGGGCGGTCGTCCCGGCGCGGCGCCCTCCATCATCCTTCGCGGGGCGAAGTCGCTCAACCTTGGCCTGTCGCCGCTGATCGTGGTGGACGGCATTGTCATGAACGGCAGCATGAGCGACATCAACCCCCAGGATATCGAGAGCATCGAGGTCGTGAAGGGGGCGGCGGCGTCGTCGACGTATGGCGCGCGTGCGCAGAACGGCGTCATTCAGATCACCACCAAGTCCGGCGCGACCGCCGGCCAGGGCGCCCGGTTCAATGTGCGCTCGGAGACCGGGGTGCAGGACATCCAGGGCTCGTATCCGTTCTCGCAGCGGCACTGGCTGGTCATGGATGAGCAGGAGCAGAATTTCTGTGTCAAGGTGAGCAACCAGCCCGCCTGCTCGCGGGTGGTCGATTTCGAGGAGCACGCGCTCTATCTGAACGACAACGGCGATGACGTCCAGGCGCGGCTGCCGTTCAACTTCGAGCGTGACGGGAGCATCGCCTTGGCGCTCCCGAAGCAGTATCTCCGGGGCACGTTCGCCATCAATCAGTGGCCGGTGCGTTACAACCCGATCGCCGCCGCCACGACCGCGAACCTGTACAGCAACAACAACATCGACATGAGCGGACGGTTCGGGAACACCGGTTTCTTCGCCAGTGCCTCGAACCTGATCCAGGAAGGCGCCATCAAGTTCCTCGATGGTTATCGCCGGAACACCGCCCGGTTGAACGTCGACCAGGCGATCGGCGAAGACTTGACGATGAACCTGTCCACGCTGTATGCGCGGACGACTACGTACCCGACGGCGGACTTCTTCGTGCTGACGCGTGTACCGGCGGGAGTCGACATTCTGCGCCGCGACAGCCGCGGGCGCCTCTTCATCCGGTCCAATCCGCTGAACCAGGGACAGCAGAACGAGAACCCCCTCTGGGACGCGGAAAACCTCGTGTCACGCACGGACGTCGACAGGTATCTGGGTTCGTTCACCACAAGGTACACCCCATTCCCCTGGCTTGACCTCGAAGCCAACACGGCAATGGATCGCCGCCGTGACAACGGCTATACGCTTCGCGAGAAAGGGTACCGGGTCACCAGAACCAACCAGAGTTCCTCGTACCTCGGGACCTATTCAGAGGGTACCAGCTCCGACGTATCGATGAATTTCAGCCTGAACGGAACGGCACGGCAGAACAATCTGTTAGGCATCAGCGACCTGCAGACTCGAATCACCACGCGGTACTCGTTCGAGCGCCAGGACGGTGACGGCTTCAGCGCCGGGGGCAACACGCTGGCCGTGCCCGGGTTGCTCTCGCTGGAAAACATCATTGCGCCGGACGCGCCGGATGCGGAAAACGGCAGGCAATCGGTCCGCGCCCTTGGTGTGCTCGGCGGCATCGCGGCCGATTACAAGGGCAGGTACATCGTCGACGCCGTGTTCCGTAAGGACGGCAGCTCCCTCTTCGGATCCGAAGAGCGGTGGCACGACTATGGACGCGGCTCGATCGCGTGGCGTCTGTCGGACGAAGGCTGGTGGCCCTTCAAGGGCGCCGTAAACGACCTTAAGCTGCGCGCCTCGGTCGGAACCGCCGGCGGGCGCCCCGGCTTCAACTACCAGTACGAGACCTTCAACATCGGGACTGGCGGCACGGTGTCCAGCAACCAGCTGGGGAACCGGTTCCTGAAGCCGGAGAACACCACCGAAACGGAGATCGGGTTTGACGCCGAGATGTTCAGCAAGTACGGCCTGAACGTCACGTATGCGCACGACGTCACCGAGGATCAGATGTTGCGTGTGCCGTCGTCGGCCTCGTCGGGATTCAGCAATCAGTGGCGGAACGCGGGAACGGTCGAGAACAAGACCTGGGAAGTGTCGCTGAATGTGCCGCTCATCACGAGCCGTGACGTTGTGTGGACGTCGCGCCTCTCGTATGACCGGAACCGCGCCCACATCACCAAGCTCGACGTGCCACCGTTCTCGGAGACAACCTCGAGCTCGCGCTTCGAGTTCCGCGAGGGCGAGAGGTTGGGTCAGATCTGGGGCAAGAACTTCGTGACCAACTGCGCGCAACTCGATGAACCATTCCGGTCGCAGTGCGGCGGGCCCGGCAGCAACTACCAGCAGAACGACATGGGCTACATCGTCTGGACCGGCGGACTCGATTGGACCGAAGGCATCACCCGCAACGCGTGGCAGGCAACGCTACCGGGGTGCATCAAGGCGGGAGTCGCGATCTCCCAGACCGGACCGGTGAACTGCGCGGCAGCTGGCGGAACGGTGAACAATCCGTGGTCGATTCCGCTCACGAACTGGGGCATGCTGATCGTTCAGCGTGACTCAACGGGCACCGCGAGCCTGCAGCGCCTCGGCAATACGTCGCCCGACTTCCACCTCACGATGTCTCACAACATCAACTGGAAGAGGCTGACGTTATACGCGCTCGTCGACGGCAACTACGGTAACCGTGTCTTCAACCAACAGATCCACTGGTCCCTCGGCGACTTCAACGTTCGCTACGAGGACCAGGATGGTCACAGCGTCGAGAACGCCAAGCCGATGGGATACTACTGGCGCGCGCCGCAGCCCGACCACAGCTCGGGGACTGGCGGCTTCTACGACGTGCTGGGCAGCAACAACCAGACCGTGCAAAAGGGAACGTTCACGAAGCTGCGTGAGGTCAGCATCAACTATCAGCTGGGCGCCATCCGCGGCATCGGCGACTTCAGCCTGACGCTGGTCGGGCGCAACGTGTACACGATCACCGACTTCCTCGGATATGATCCGGAAGTGGGTGGCAGTGTGCTTGGCTCGTCGGCGTTCGGCGGCGTTGCCGGGACCGGAGATTATCCGCAGACGCGCACCTTCACGTTCGCGATCGGGACTCGCTTCTAATTGCTGAACCGTTGACGTCGCGGTGGGGCCCGACCGGCTCCCGCCGCGACGCATCGGGTCACCCTTCAGAGGACAGAAGATGACGACACGTGTCAGCGTCGTTGTGGCAGGGCTGGTCGTGGTCGTGGCGGGAGCCTGCAAGGATCCCCTGACGGCCAAGAACTTCAACAACCCGGACGTCATTCGCGTCTTCCAGCAACCTGCGGCCATTGAGCAGACGCTGGGCTCGGGGTACCAGCAGTGCCGCAACACAGAGAAAGACAACAACCTGAATGCCCAACTCGCCGTCATGTCCGGCGAGAGCTACTCGGCGCTCAACAACTTCAACATGGGTCCGCGCGACGGTATCCCGCGCGCTCCCGTCCTGAACAACAAGACCTCCAGCCAGTCGCTGGGCGGCGTCTTCAGCGCATGGTCGCGCCAGGGCCGCCTTCAGGCGAACGCGCTCAAGCAGCTCGATGCGCTGCGCGAGGCCAATGGCATCGCTCTGGGAACCAACGCCGCCGACCTGCGGGCGCGCTCCCTTGGCTTCTTCAATATGGCCTGCAACCTCGGGTGGCTTTCCCTGACCTTCGATTCGGCCGGCATTATCGATCATGTCATGCCGTCCGATTCCGTGCCGCCGCTGAGCGGCTATGACCAGGTGAACGCCGCGGCACTTGCCCTCCTCGACTCCGCCATCGCGATGGCCAGCACGGCCGGGTCCGATGGAGCTGGCGGCTTCCCGACCAGCGCCTCCTGGTTCGGCGGTTCCTCGCTGGGCAAGTCCGACTTCATCAAGCTGGCCCGGTCGTTGAAAGCGCGTTTCCGCGCCGACGTGGCCCGTAACAAGGCGGAGCGCGCCGCGGTGAACTGGGCGGCCGTCGCTGCAGATGCGGAGGCGGGCATCTCGGAAGACTTCATGGTCGACATTGGCGGCACGACCGGCTGGAATATCGGCCTTCAGTCCAGCCAATTCCACGTCGAGGCGGCGTGGGCCCAGTTGACGATGATGTACAATGGCTTCACAGACACCGGTAACGGTTACTCGAACTGGCTGGCGACCCCTATTCTCTCACGGAATGGCGACTTCGCTGTCGTCACGCCTGACAAGCGCTGGCCGCAGGGCGGCACACTGGCGGCGCAGCGGCTGGCGTCGCCGGAGCCGAAAAACCACACGGATTTCCCGTACATCCAGACGCGGGGCAACTGGTCCCCTGCCGATCCATGGGGCGAGTCGTGGTACTCGCACCACCGGTACAAGTACATCCGCAACAATTCCAGTCAGGGTCCGTATCCGGACTTCCTGAAGGCGGAGGTCGACCTGCTCGCGGCGGAGGCGTACCTGCGTCTTGGCGACATGAGCAAGGCGCTGACAAAGATCAACCCCTCGCGCACGGGGGCGGGTCTCCCCGCGCTGGCCGGTGCGACGAGCCTGAACGACATCGTGCCGGGCCCCAACTGCATTCCACGCGTCCCGACGGGGCCGAGCTTCACGACCGTGGCCTGCGGGTCTATCTTCGAGGCGTACAAGTACGAGTGGCGCATGGAATTGGCGTACAACCGCGCCGGCGCCTGGTTCTTCGCCTCGCGCGGCTGGGAAGACCTCGTCATCGGCACGCCGCTCTACTACCCGGTCCCGGTCGCCGAACTGGATGCGCGGCTGCTGCCGTACTACAACATCGGTGGGGGTGGCCCTGGAAGTGCCCCCAGCGGGACGTACAAGTTCTAGCCTCTCATGAACATCAGGCTGTTGTGCAGGCAGTGGGTGGTGGTTGGGGTGGTTCCGGCGGTGCTCGGGTGTTACACCTATGCGCCGCTGGACACCTCGACGGGGGTCCAGGCCGGTGAGCACGTCGCAGTTGAAGTCACCGACCGGGGACGGGTGGAGTTGGGTGAGCGACTCGGTTCGGGCGTCATGCGACTCGAGGGAACCCTCACCAGAACCGACTCGCAGGATCTTGTGATGAACGTGTGGCGCGTGATGTCGATAGGCGGCGAAACGTCCCGCTGGAGTGGCGAGAGCGTTCGGTTCCGGCGGGACCTTGCTGCCACGGTGCAGATGAGGACCCTGAATCGGCCGCGCACCTATCTCGCAGCAGGAGCTGCGGTGGCTGGCCTGGTGCTGTTCGCGAAGTCGTTCGATCTGTTCGGCAGTTTCGTCGGGGGATCCGATCCTGATGAGGGACCGCCCCCCGCATCATCGCGCGGCTGGTGGCCCTAGCCGCACACAAGTGGGCTTCTGACGGACTTCCGTGGAGGCAGTGCGAATGAGAGTAAAGCGTATCGGGCTGGCGCTGTTCGGGGCGCTGGCTATCGGTTGCAGCAAGGACGAAGGCCCGTTCTTCGCGCCGGAGGTCCAGCTCGCCTATTCCCGCTTCATCAACGCGATCCCGGACACCACCGGAGTCGACTTCCGCTTCATCGACTTCCTGGAGCACTCACCTTTCGAGATACAATTGACGTATCGTGGCTTCACGCCGTATCAGGGAACGGCCCCAGGCGCGCGTCATCTGAGGGTGTTCCCCAATCCGGGCGGCAGCCCAAGCCTCGGCGACGTGACGCAGATCCTGCTCGACGAGACGGTCACCTTCGAAGCAGGGAAGTACTACACCCTCGTGGCCGTGGGCTTCTCGCGCACTGGTTCCTCGCCCGCCGTGAAACTGCAGGTGTATGAGGATCCGATTCCGGATGCCGGCAGCAACGTCGCGTTCCGACTGGTGCACCTCGGAAGCGGGCTGAGCTCGATCAACGTCGGTGTGACTGCGTCGAGCTCGGACCCGATTCCAGGGTCGCCCACGTTCCCGAACGTCGCTTATCTGAACGCGTCCTCGTACCAGACTCGGGCGCCGGGCGCCGCCTGGTTCCGTGTGCAGGAGACGACAGCCGCCGCGGAAATCGTCGCCGGAAACGGCCGCCAGGCGCCGGCGGGCGCGGCTGGTGACCCGCTCACCAACCTCACGACGATCGGCGGCTCCGGACAGGCCGGAAGCGTCGTGACCGCCTGGGTCTTCCCGCGCTCGGTCTCCGGAAGCAAAGCGCCGAACGTGACTGCAAACTCGATCATCTTCACCGTCGACAAGCATCCGCGCTGATCGGAGTCACTTGGAGTGAAACGGCGGCGTCCCCCGGACGCCGCCGTTTTCTTGTGGGTCTTCTCCCGATCGAGTGGGATCATTGTGACGCTCTGAGTGGTGAGCGAGGCCGCAAACCGCTGGTTCCCGTACTGATTGGTTCACGCGGAGACGCGTCGCCGCGTGACCTGCCTTGGTTTCACGCGACGTCCTCGGTCAGGCCGGCGCCGTGTGCCTCCAGGTGTCACCATGATTCGACCGCGTCAACTCGACCGTCGAGCCCGGCGGCACGAACTGCTCAGTTGCCGCTGCCGCGTGCCGCCATCATACCTTTCCTGATCCGGCGCCACGATCCCGAGCCTATTGCCGGCCAACCCATACCTGCAATGAACAGACTTCGACTGGCAACAGTCCTTGCCCTCGCCGCTCTGCTACCAGCGGCCCGCTCAGACGCCCAGGCATGGGCGTACCCCGCCTTCCAACCGCCTCGCGTCATCACACGCGAATACAACTTCGGGATCGCCGACACCGACCGCGGGGGGACCTCCCTCGTGTTCCAGTGGCGCGAGCAATCCGGGCCGGCCACGCAGTTTTCATTCGACCTCGGCATCGCCGACACCGAGGGACGCAACAGTGACCTGATCGTGTTTGGAGGCATTGCCCTGGGACACCGCCTCGGCTCGGCGACCGACGAAGTCCCCATCGACTTTCTGCTCACCGGGGGCGTGTACCTGGCCATCGGTGATCGCACCTTCTTCAGGCTTCCGGTCGGCCTCTCGCTGGGCCATCGCTTCGCTCTCGATGGCTCAATGGCCCTGACACCCTACGTGCATCCGCGTGTTTCGATCGATGTCTGCAACAACTGCGGCGGAAGCGACATCGGGCTGGCGTTCGACCTCGGTGCGAGTTTCGAGTTGTCACGGAGCGTGGCAATCCGGGCCGCGGCCGTCTTCTCGGGTTCGGATTCGTTCGATGGCGACGGCTTCGGGATCTCCCTGGCCTGGACCCCTCCGTCTCTGGCGCGTCGGCGTTAGGCAGTCGCGCGTTCCACCGGAGACGGGAACAGGAGGTCCATCACCAGATCGTACGAGCGTTCCCCGGCGCCAAGGCCGCGCTGCACGAAGGCGCGCGCCGCGGAGCCGGCGGCCTCGCGTTCCGCCGGGTCGCCGAGCCACTGCTGCAGGACCTCGATGGTCTCATCGGCGGTGGTGACGGCGTCGCCACCACGGCTGCGGTGAAGCAGCACCGCGTCGCGGCTGTTCGAGTGCCGCGGTCCGAACGCCACCGGCACTCCGAACGCCGCTGGCTCGAGGACCGAGTGCAGACCGGCACCGTGGAAGCCACCGCCCACGAATGCGGCCGTCGCCAGGCTGTAGAGATCGCCCAGCACGCCGGTGCGATCCACCAGCACAACGTCGGTCGTCGCATCGGCTGAGCCAACGCGCGCAAGCGAGAGTCCTTCCGCGCGCGCCCAATCCTCCACCGCCGCGAGATGGGTGGCGCCTGGCTCGTGGGGCGCGATGATGAGGCGCGCGTCGGGAATGTCACGTCGTACCGCCGGCCACGCCTCCAACAGGACTGCCTCATCAGAAGGCCAGGTGGACCCTGCCACCAGCGTTGGGCGCGTCGAGGCGAGGGGCGCCAGCAGCTCGCTGTCGCGATTCACCGAAGCTGCCTTGTTCCAGACCTGATCGTACCGGGTATCGCCCGTGACCACGACGTGGCCAGGCTGCGCGCCAAGTGCGACGATGCGTTCAGCGTCGGCCTCGGAGGCCGCTCCGACGCGATTCAGGGCTTCATAGCACTCGTGCAACAGCGCGGTGGCGATGAGACCTTCGCGTGACGACACCTCGGATACAGTGCCGCTGATGAGGCCAAGCCGCACGCCCCGGCGCGATGCTTTACCGACCAGCACGGGCCAGACATCCAGCTTGCTGAAGACGAGTGCCGTCGGTCGGAGTGCGTTCAGGACAGCGGTGGCGTCGCCCGGCGTATCGAACGGGAGGTAGTCGACGAAATCCACCGGCAGCGAACGCGCGAACGATTCCGCGCTCGGAGAAAAGAACGTGTACGCCAGTTGCACGTCGGGACGCCGGCTGCGCACGAGATCGATCACCACGCGGGCCTGCAGGCCTTCTCCGACGGACGGCGCGTGCAACCAGAGCAGCGGACGCGAGGGGTCGCGGTGACGCCTCCAGGAGGCGTACCGTCCGCGGATGCCGCGCCGCGCGGCAAGCGACCGCCGCCACTTGGCCTCACCGGCCGGCGTCAGCGCCGCCGCCGACCGCGCGAGTTGACCGACCGCGCCGTAGGCGAGGCGCAGCGCCGGATTCATGCCTAACGGGTGGCGCCGCCGGCCTGGGCGATCGCCGCGTCGAGCATCGGACGCAGTCTGGCCGCCGGAATGGCCCCGCCGACCTTCTGCAAGCCCACGAAGAAGTACGGCGTCTGGTCCACGCCACCGGCCTGTCCGCGGGCATGGTCAGCGTCGATGAGGGGTACCATCACGTCATCAACCAGACACTGGTTCCATGCCACCGTGTCGACGCCGGCGTCACTGACCAACTCCCGGAACTGCGGCACGGGATCGGGCGTGAGTGCCCATTCTTCCTGCTTGGCAAAGATCCGGTCGTGAGCGTCCCAGAACTTCCCCTGCGCGGCGGCACACATCGCCGCCTCGGACGCGGCGCGCGCGTTCACGTGTTGATCGAGCGGATAGTTCGTGTAAGCGAACCGCACCTTACCGGTCGCGACGTAGTCACGCATGATTTCGGCCGCCTGAGTGTCATGCCAGTACTTGCAGGCCGGGCACTGGAAGTCGCTGGCCATGACGAGCCAGACCTTGGCCGCTGGATCACCCTGGATTCTGGCTGTATCAGCGATAGCGACCCGAGGATCAGTTGGCGCGGCGGCACCGGAAGTGCCTGGAGCGACAGCGGCCGCGTCTCCTTTGCCAACCTCAGGGCCTGAACATGCTCCCAGCGCGAAGCCAAGTACGAGAGCGCAACCGCGCAATCCAGAGTGACGTGTCATTTCGAAACACCCGTTGTTTTTGTGCGTAGTTCTGTCCGGGCTTAAAGATAGACGGCAGATGGGAGTGGGGAGATAGGAGGTGGACCCAATTCCTGAAACCCGACACCCCTACCACAATCACGACTTTGTCCCTCTTCCTCGCACTCCTCGTAGCCACAGCTCAGCAGCTCGAGTTGCCTCCGCCTCCGCGTGGCTACGGAACGTCGGCCGCCGAGGTTGTAGTCGACGCGGCCGGCCTCCTGGACCCGACAGTAATCGATCGCCTCAACCGGATCGCGTTCGAAGTGCACGCGAAGACTGGTGGCGAGATGGCCATTGTCACCATGCCCGACCTGCGAGGGCGCGACGTGGCCGAAGTCGCGCTCCGCATAGGTCGTGAGTGGGGTGTCGGGCCCTCGGCCAGCGTGGGCGATCGTCGTCGCAATGCGGGGGTGGTGGTCCTGGTGGTCCCGAAGGAGACGGCGAGCGACGGGCGGGGGCGGGTGAGGATTGAGATCGGTCGTGGGGTCGAGGGATTCGTCACCGATGCGACTGCCGGTGATATCCAGCGGGCCGCGATTCCGTTGTTCGAGCGGCAGGACTACAACGGCGCGATAATGCTGATCACATCCGCGCTGGCCGACCGGTACACGAGGGAATTGGGCGTTACGCTGGACACGGCCTTGGTGCCGCCTGCACGCTTCAGCGAACAATCCCGGCAGCCAGGTGGAGGGGCCCCTTCGTTTGGCGCCCTCCTTTTCCTGCTCTTCGTCGCCTTCCTCATCCTCTCGGGATTGCGGCGATCGGCGCGGCACGGTGGCGGTGGCGGCAGAGGCTGTCTCAACCTGCTCTGGGCCATTTCCGTGGCGCAGTCTCGCGGGCGGCGCAGCGGCTGGGGTGGCGGGGGGGGCGGTTTTGGCGGCGGCAGCTTTGGGGGAGGCGGAGGCTTCGGCGGTTTCGGCGGTGGCGGCGGTTTCAGCGGTGGCGGTTCGAGCGGGAGCTGGTGACCACATGGCTACAATGACTCTCGAAGAACTCGTCAGGCAGCTCGTGCTGGTCCACGGCGAGGGTCTCCGGTGCGTGGCGTTGTATGGATCCACGGTGCGGGGCGAACAGGTGTCGCGACGCCCGAATCTGAACGTGCTCGTGCTCGTCGACGCCATCGACATGGATCACCTTCGACGCGAGGCATCGGTGGCTCGCGCCTGGCGTGAGGCAGGCAACCCCCCGCCGTTGACGCTCACAGTGGCGGAGTGGCACACATCGTCGGACATCTTTCCGATGGAGTACGCGGACATTCTCGCCCACCATCGGATACTGCATGGCGCGCTGCCCGCGCAACGCTCCCTGGTGCGGCGTGAAGATCTGCGACTCCAGCTCGAACACGAGACGCTGAGCAAACTGTTCCGCCTCCGTCATGCGGTGCTCTCGTCGGGAGCGGAACCGCGGGCGCTGCTGGAGATGATCGAGGGAAGCGCTTCTTCGATCATGGCGCTGCTGCGAGCGACGCTGCGGCTGGCTGGAGAGGAACCGCCGGCGGAGTCCCTCGCCGTCCTCGATCGCGTCGAGGTAATTACAGGCATCAATGCCGGCACGTTTCGCCGGGTGCTGGGTCACTCGAGGGGCGACGCCAAGGTGAAGGAGGGTGACGCGGCTTCCGTTTCGTCGAATTATCTGGCGAGTGTAGCCGAGCTTGTTCGCTGGGTCGACGCGCAGGGTCCGCCCTGAGACCGTTGGTAGTACTGGATCTCATGAACGACCGTGCCTTGTCAGTCGAACCGGACTTTCGACTTTCACCAACACCAAGGAGTAGAGCAATGCGTGGCCTACTGGTGCCGTTCCAACTTGTTTCACCGAGCACTCGCAGGTATGAGCCTGCTTTCAACTATTTGGCGAGAATAGTTGGAACGGCACTGGCGGTTGCACTGGTTGCACTCGGTGCCACCGGTTGCGGTTACAACACGATTCAGACGAACGATGAAGCGGCGGCTGCCGCGAAGCAGCAGATCGAAGTGCAGCTGCAGCGGCGCGCCGACCTGATCGGGAACCTCGTCGAAACAGTGAAGGGACAGGCGCAGCAGGAGCTGGAGGTATTCCTTCAGGTGGCCCGTGCGCGCGCCGGCCTGACGAGCGCAATCCAGGGCGGCAAT
>DATCIJ010000062.1:0-6029 GCA_036507855.1 Gemmatimonadaceae bacterium
TCCCGCGTACTCGCATGCCGTCTACTTCAATTCCACCACGCGCGGACCGTTGTACGAGGAGTATTCCGCGGCGTGCGAGATACACCAGTGCCCGTACCCGCGCGGGAGTTTCGTCGGCGCCCTGAAATACATGCCGCGACTTGCCAGGGAACTCCGCGAGTTTGCGCCCGATGTCGTGATCGCGCATCTGTTCGGCAACCACCTTGTGGTAGGGATCTCCGCGCGGCTGGCCGGAGTCCCTGCGACCTATGGCGTGTCGGCGAACGACCCGGTCCACTACTCGCGTTCGCGATGGAAGCCGATGTTGCTGGCTCAGCTCGCGCGGCCATTCTGCCGTGGGGAGATTGCCGTCTCGGAGGCCGTCGCAAACGTGCTGCGCGACGCCCTGAGGTTGCCGGCGCGGCGGGTCCACGTCGTGGAGAACGGGTGCCCGGTTGAGCCGATCGCGGCCAGAGCCGATGCCGGTCGAGCGGCGGCGGTCAGAACCGACGGGAGGTACAGGTTGCTGATGGTCGCCTTTCTCGGACGGGCCAAGGACCACGAGACCGCCATCAGATCCGTCGCCGAGCTGCGAAAGAACGGACATGACGTCGTCCTCAGTTTCGCCGGACAGGTTCGAAGACAGGAAGTGCAGAAGCGATTCGAGGAACTCGCCAGGCAACTCGGAGTGTCGGATTCGGTGAAGTTCCTCGGCGGCCGTGACGACATACCAGAGCTGATGGGGGCCAGCCACGTGGTCATCCACGCTACGCATAGCGAAGGATTGCCCGGCGCCATCCTCGAGGCGTTCGCGTCACGGACTCCTGTTGTCGCCACGGACATTCCGTCGTGCCACGAGGTGCTCGACGGCGGTCGTTGCGGCCTGCTCGTTCCTCCGCGCGATCCCATCGCGATGGCGCGCGCCGTCGAGTCGATCCTTACCCAGGACGACTTGCGCCGCCGGGTGGTGAAGGCGGCGTTCGAGCGGGTGAATGCTCGCTACCACACCCGCCGGATGGCGGCCGGTTATGCGACCTTGATTGACGGCTCAGTGCGACGCTGAGGCGCGCACCGGCAACAGCTCGGCTGACTGCAGCAACCGTTTGTCAGGTGCCACTTGCGCGCCCAAGCAGGTCCCAACGGTTTCCCTCGATATCCAGAAAAACCGCCACCTGTCCATACGGCTCAACGCGCGTGCAACTGGCCTCGGCCGTTTCACAGGACCGGTGTGATGTTCCGGTTCGTGCGGAACACGTTCTGCGGATCCCATCTCGCCTTAACTTCGGCAAGCCGATGGAGTCCTTTGCCGAGCGCGGCCTCAATGCGCTCGGGACCTTCGTCCTCTGTTAGGAAGTTGATGTACGTGCCGCCGGTCGAGAAGCGTTTGAGGTCGTTCCACGCCTCGCGCGCCCACGTCATGTTTGCCTGGTCGTCCCCTGGCTGTTCCCAGGCGCCCGCGATGTTGAGCACGTAGCGAGCATCGCGGTTGCCGACGGGCGAGTGATCTGCGCTGAGTCGGTTCAGTGCACCGGCGACCTGGAACAGGCCGATCATCGAGTGAGTCGACTGAATCTTTGCAGCGTGCTCGATGAGCTTTTCACACAGCGCCGGATCGACCCGCGAGATGTACTCGCTCTTCCAGTAGTAACGCCGGCCCTTCGGCTGCGTCGCGTCGAGCAGCGACTGCATCTGGGCGTACGGCCGGCGCACGAGCACGTCGCCGATGGGATTGCCGAACGACTTAATAGCGGCGACCGCCTTCTCTCCGTCCTCGGGTTTGCCGCTGTAGCACGCCAGCAACGCCACGATCGGCTTCCCATGCATGTCCTTGGGAAGCCAGGGCGCCGGGGGCGCCGGGCGGACGAGCACGACGAGGGTCAGTTCGGGCGGAGCGTCCTCGGCGAGCGTCCGGTACAACTCCAGCACTTTGGGCGCCTCGCTGGCTGGCCAGGCGACGACGCCACCAACGATCTCCGGACCGACCGGGTGCAGGACGTAGTCGATACCCGTCACGACGCCGAAGTTCCCGCCGCCGCCGCGCAGCCCCCAAAAGAGGTCCGCGTTCCGGTCGCCGCTCGCTCGGATCAGTTTCGCGTCGGCCGTCACGACGTCCATCCCGACCACATTGTCCGACGTCCAGCCCCAACGCCTCGTCAGGTAGCCGAACCCGCCGCCCAGCGTCAGTCCGGCGATGCCGGTGAGCGACACAAACCCGAGGACGGTTGCGAGTCCGTGCACCTGCGTTTCACGATCCACGTCGCCGAGCAAACATCCAATCTGCGCGTGGGCAACCCTGCCTTCCTGATCCACCCAGACGCCGCGCATCAGCGACATGTCGAGCATCAGCGCGCCGTCGGCCGTGGCCAGACCGGCGATGTTGTGTCCTCCCCCCTTCATGCAGAGCAGGAGCTCGTGTGCGCGCGCAAACTGTACGCACGCGACCACGTCGGCAACGCCAAGGCAGCGCACGACGACGGCAGGCTTTCTGTCGATCATGCCGTTCCAGACGGTTCGCGATTCCTCATAGCCCGGATCGCCAAGCGCGAACACCGGCCCCTTGAGACGCATCTTCAAACCAGCCAGCACGTCCGGCGTCAGATCAATCTCGCGACCATCCAGCGTCTTTGCTCTCATCGTCACCTCTCGACATGGCGTCTAACGCAAAGTTGATGGGTCTGCGGCAAAGGATAACGCCCGGGCTGCAATGACGCTTGCGCACAAACCGCCGAAAAGACATCGCCCCCGATCAACGACGAAACGATTATCGGCAGTCAGCATAATCCGTTCGTTGGGCACGAACGGCAATGGCGTCGCGGTCCGTCTATAGGATCCATCATTCAACCCGCCAGATCATATCGGCCGCCTTCGTTCAGAATGGCTCACCTGGCGGCGCCGGCGCGGCGTCGGGCGGGCTCTGGAAGACCACGGACGGTGGACTCCACCGGAAGCCCATCTTCGACGACCAGCCGGTCTCGTCGATCGGTGCGCTCGCTGTGGCGCCGTCGCACGCCAACATCGCATGGGTCGGAACCGGCGAACCATTCATCCGCAGCAACATCTCGCTCGGCTGGGGTGTCTGGCGCTCGACCGATGCCGGCAAGTCGTGGACGAAGATGGGACTGGAGAACACCGGCCGCATCTCGCGCATCGTCGTGCACCCGACGAACCCCGACATCGTGTACGTCGCGGCGTTAGGCCACGCCTACGGACCGCAGCCCGAGCGCGGGATCTACCGGGGCATGGACGCGGGAAAGACCTGGGAGCGCGTCCTCTTCGTGAACGACAGCACCGGCGCGTCGGATCTCGTCATGGATCCCAACAACCCGCGCATCCTCTTTGCCGGAACATGGCAGGTCGAGATCCACACCTGGGGACGCACTAGCGGGGGCGCGGGGAGTGGCATCTGGATGTCGCGCGACGACGGGACCACCTGGATGCGGCTGACAGGGAGCGGCCTGCCCACCAAGCCGATCGGTAAGATCGGCCTGGCGATGTCGAAGGCGAACTCCAACCGCATCGACGCGCTGATCGAAACGGGCGACGGCGTCCCGGCGGTGAACCTCGCCGATCCTGCCGTATGCGCCCGTCTACTGGATCACGGTGCAGGAAAACTTCCGCGACTTGGTGATCGGGACCTATGGCCGTGGATTCTGGATCATGGACGACATTACGAGAATCCGTGATCTGTCGGCCGAGGTAACGTCGAAGGCGGCGCATCGATCGCAAGCTGCTCGACGTCGAAGAGCAATTGTTACAGATGCGCATCACAGGACGCGGACAGGACATCGTGCGCTGGCCGATGAAGGTGGCCGAGCAGCTCATGTACCTGGCCGGTTCAGCGGGCGGCTCGGATCACGCGCCGGCGGCGCAGCATCGAGAGGTGCAGCAGTTGTTGCGGGACCGTGTCCGCCAGATCCGGGCGCAGTTCGATCAGGTGATGAGCCGCGACCTGGAGGCGTACAAGGCGCTGCTCAGGCAGCGCAATATCCAGAACGTGATCATTTCATAGATGAGAGATGACTGGCTGAAATGATGACTCTGCTGAGCTACTCACTGCTGAGCGTGGTAGATCTGGCGCGAGTCGCAATTTGCGGGATAGCTTAGCGGCCCGGAAAACTCTCGTAAGTCACTCCTGGAGACCCCCCATATGAAACCGCGACTTGCTGTCGGTATTGCGGCTGGTATGACCGCGATCCTGATCGCCGTAGCAACGAGCCGGGCGGACCCGAACCTCGGCAACATTCCGCCACATCGTCACTTCGTTAACACGCCAGGGGGCGTCGTCGAAGTTGGACCTCGCGTGTGTGGCAACCCCGACCTCCAGCGCGCCTTCAACCAGTTCCATAACAATATTCACATTGCGACGGGGAGCTCGATCGGCCCCGCGGCACCGGGCCTTCACAATTTCACCGGGGCAGAACTCATGGCCTCTGGGTGCTAACGCGGCGTTGCACGAAACACTGAGACGGGGGACGGGAGTTCAGTTCAACGTCTCAGGATTTCACAGGATCTCCGAAGAACTCACTTAGAGTCGCGTCAGAGGCGGGTGACGTGAGCAGGCTCACCGCGAACATCATCGCGGCGCTGACGAGGACACCCGCCTCGGCGGAATCGAGCCCGAGGAAGTACGGTGAGCCGAACCGCGACCAGGCCAGACACGTGGTCATGCCGCCGAGCATCGAGGCGATCGCGCCGGCCCGCGTCGCGCGCCGCCAGTTGAGGCCGACAACGACCGGGATGAACAGGAAGCTCACCATCAGCCTCGCGGCCCAGATGACGATGAAGTTCACCAGGTCGAACTGACGCAGCGCGAGCGCGACCGGGATCGCGCTGAACGTGATCACGGCCAGCCGACTCGCCAGAACCTTGGCGCGTTCACTTGCCTGTGGCCGGAACAACTTCACATAGATGTCGTGCGACACCGCGGACGCGACGGTGAGCAGGATCGCGCCGCCGGTCCGCGTGAACGTGACGACCGCGGCGAGCAGCACGAGAAGCCCGATCCACGGCGGCAGGATGCTCATCCCCAGCACCGGCGTCGCCAGGTCGGGTGCCGGCAACTGCGGCATCGCCACGCGCATCGACAACCCGAAGAGCAGCACGCCCACGCCGATACAGGCCTGGAAGAGGAACGAATACCCGATCGCCATCCGCGTCGCGCGCTTGCTCTGCATTGAATAAATGGCGGAGATCTCATACGGCGACGCGGCGAGTCCAAGTCCGATTGCCATCGAGATCGCGATCAGCTGGCGCCAGCCGAACCAGTTGCCGGTCAGGCGCGGGTCGATCGCGGTGAGTGCTTCTCCGATGTCCCTGACCGAACCGACGTGGGCAAGGAGCCAGGGCACCGCGATCGCGTAACTCCCCAGCAGCAGGATGGCCTTGAGCATGCCGACATGAGCATTGCTGTACATCCCGCCGAGCACGGTGTACGCCGTCGTTATGCCTGCAACGAGCAGGACGGCGCGCGGGTACTCCATCCGGCCGACCAGGCCGAACAGGAGGCCGCCGGCCTGGTACTGTGCCGAGAGCATCACGGCGTAGACGACGAGGATGAACAAGGCGGCAATGCCACGCGCCCAATTGCTCTCGAAGCGGGCGGCGAAGAAGTCGGGGAGTGTCAGGCCCGGAACGCGCCGGATCTTCGGCGCCACGAACAGCGCGGCCACCACCCAGCCGATCCAGACCAGCGGCCACGTCCAGGCGTAGCTGATCCCGGAGAAATAATGAAAGCCCACCATTCCGATCGTGGCGCCGGCGCTGACCTGGTTGGCCATCAGCGTCGCCCCTCCTATGATCGGGCCGAGGCTGCGACCAGCAGCGAGAAAGCCTTCTTCCGTCGAAGCGCGACGGTAGTTGTAGAGCCCGATCCCGCAGACCAGCACCAGGTAGGCGCCTACAATTGCATAAAAAGCGGTGAGATGCGCCCCGGTCATGCGCTTTCCCCTGACCGGCGAGCCCATGCCAGGTAAAGCGGTACCCAGGCGACCATGATTCCGACCAGCAGACAGAACCGCCAGACCAGGCCACCGTTGTCGCCGGGTTCGCCG